>JAOZUP010000163.1 GCA_029938595.1 Thermoanaerobaculales bacterium
CGCAAACACGAAGACACGAAGGC
This sequence comes from Thermoanaerobaculales bacterium, assembly GCA_029938595.1. Taxonomy (GTDB): domain Bacteria; phylum Acidobacteriota; class Thermoanaerobaculia; order Thermoanaerobaculales; family Sulfomarinibacteraceae; genus Sulfomarinibacter. The sequence goes on from JAOZUP010000163.1 coordinate 24, forward strand.
ACGAAGGCCGCGCACCCATCGCAACTTGCCCACAGATCACACAGATAAACACAGATGGTCTCCTTGACGCGGCAGTGCCGAGGATTGCCGGCGGAGCCGCCGGCGATCTGACGATCGCCGCCCCCGGTGGAAAGCCCGTCTGCTCCGAACGCGAGCGTTCGTCACAGCCGTTCATCCCACCGGCCGACGCGCCAGGAGCGCGTCGGTTCCGCCTCGCCCCTCTTCTTTTTTTAATGGGGGGCGCCGTCCATCCACCAACAGGGGATGAGGAGTGGCGAGGCCTGCGCTCTTCGAGAGCGCAGGCTGCTGGAACGGGCCACTGCGACGAACGCGTGCGTTCGGAGCGATGGCCCCTTCCAGCGGTTCCCGGCTGTCGTTCGACGACGGCCGGGACCTCGGCACGTGATCGAGTCTCGCAGCAGACCATCTGTGTGTATCTGTGTGATCTGTGGGTGCGTTGGGCGATGGCCTTCGTGTCTTCGTGTCTTCGTGTTTGCGATGACTCTGTGCGCTCTCTGTGCCTCTGTGTCTCTGTGGTTGTTCGGGCGTGCGAGTGACGTGTGCAGTTAGTCCGAAGATTGCAGGAGCGCCGGCAGGTCGGCGACGGTGGAAATGGCGGTGGTTGGGAGTTCGAGCTTACCGTTGGCGTCTCGGGTTGGCAGGGCGACCCTTCCAAAACCGAGCGCCGCCGCTTCGCGCACCCGTTCGGCGGCCCGGCTCACCGCTCGCACCTCGCCAAGGAGACCGATCTCACCGAAGATCGCCAACTCCGATGCCAGCGGCCGGTTGGCGGCTGAGGAAAGGAGTGCGGCTGCCACCGCGAGGTCGAGTGCGGGCTCGCGCAGGGACAACCCACCTACCAGGTTAACGAAGATGTCTCGATCGCCGAGGTTGATCCCGGCGTGGCGCTCGAGGACGGCGAGCAGGAGGGCGAGCCGGGACGAGTCGAGCCCGTGGGCCACCCGCCGTGGCGTGCCGAGGGCCGAGGGCGCGGCCAGCGCCTGGACCTCGACGAGCAGCGGCACTGTGCCCTCGAGGGCCACAGCCACCGCCGATCCCGGGGCGCCGCTGCGGCGGTCTTCAAGGAGCCACGCCGAGGCATTCTTCACCGGTTCGAGGCCGCGCCCGGTCATCGAGTACAGGGCAAGCTCGGCGACGGTGCCGAAGCGGTTCTTTCCGGCTCGCAGCGCGCGGAGATCGTGGCCCGGCTCCCCTTCGAGGGACATCACCACGTCCACCAGGTGTTCGAGGAGCTTTGGCCCGGCGATATTCCCGTCCTTGGTGACGTGCCCTACCAATATCACGGGCACGCCACGGGTCTTGGCCAAGTGCTGGAATCTCGATGCGACTTGGCGCACCTGGCTGACCGAACCGGCGACCGCCTCCACCGCATCGAGAACCGCGGTCTGCACCGAATCCACTACGACCAGACATGGATCGAGGGCTTCGACCCGCTCGAGCATCGCGTCGCACGAAGTTTCGGCCAGCAGGAAGAGGCGTTCGTGAAGTCCGTCGATGCGCCGTGCGCGCAGCGCCACCTGCTCCGCCGACTCCTCACCGGTGATGTAAACCACGATTCCGCTGTTTCTTGCCAGGGCCGCCGCGACCTGAAGCAGGAGGGTCGACTTGCCGATCCCCGGCTCGCCCGCGAGAAGCACCAGGGACCCCGGCACGAGCCCGCCTCCAAGCACCCGGTCGAGACCTTCGAGACCGGTTTCGATGCGTTCAATGGGGCGGGCCGCCGCCTCCGTCACTGCCACTACGCCGGTCCCCCGCCGAAGAAACGCGACAGCCTTCTTCCCTCGCGGCGGTGCCGGCTGTTCGGCGAAGCTGTTCCACTCCCCGCAGCCCGGGCACTGGCCGAGCCACTTGCCCGATTCGTGGCCGCATGAGGTGCAGAAGAAAACGATTGTGGCCATCAGCAGTATTCAGTTCAACGCGTTGCGGGCGGCCGCCTCTACCACGGAGCGTCGCCGTCCTGGTGGCTGAAGTCGGCATTCTCGAAGCGGGTGAACTCATGCTGGAAGACGAGATCAATCTCGCCGATCGGACCGTTGCGCTGCTTGGCGACGATGAGCTCGGCGCGGCGGGGATCCTCGGCCTCGCGGTCGTATACCGATGGCCGAATAATGAACATCACGACGTCCGCATCCTGCTCGATGCTACCACTTTCACGAAGGTCTGAAAGCTGCGGCCGGTGGTCGCCGCCGCGGCGCTCGGGCTGGCGTGAGAGCTGCGACAGTACCAGCATCGGCACGTCGAGCTCCTTGGCCACCGCCTTGAGGCTGCGGGAGATTGCTGAGACCTCCTCGTTGCGGCTGCTGAAGCGGGCGCCGCCCGACATGAGCTGCATGTAGTCGACCATCACCAGATCAAGGCCCCTCTCCTGCTTGAGGCGCCGCGCCTTGGCCGACAGCTCGAGGGAGGTGATGCCCGGGGTGTCGTCGATCCACAGGTTGACGTCGCGTAGGGCCTCTGCCGCGAGCTCGAGCTTGGGCCAGTCGGACTTCGACAGGTAACCGCCGGAAATCCGTTTCTGGTCGACCCGCGCCTCCGACGACAGCAGGCGGCGGACGAGCTGCTCGGCGGCCATCTCGAGCGAGAAAATGGCCACGTTCTTGCCGCCTCGCAGAGCGGCGTGGGCGCAGATGTTGACCCCCAGTGAGGTCTTCCCCATCGACGGCCGGGCGGCGAGGATGATGAGGTCCTTACGCTGCAGACCTGACGTGAGCTCGTTGATTCGCACGTAGCCGGTGTCGAGGCCGGTCAGGGTCGAGTGGGTCTCGCGGGCGGCCTCGATGTTGGCGAGCTCGGCATCGGTCAGCCCGCGGATCGGCACCAGACCGCCGGAGAGGGTGTCCTCGGCAATCCGGAAGACGTCCTTCTGGGCTGACTCCACCACTTCGCGGGCCTCGCCGTGGTCGAGCGCGCAAGTCGAGAGGATCCGCTGTGCAGCCGCCATCAGCTGCCGCTTGACCGATTTGTCGTGGACGATCTCCGCGTAATGGATCACGTTGGCCACATCGGGCAGCGCGTCGACCAGTGACGACAGGTAGGAGGCGCCGCCGACCCGCTCCAGACCACCCTTTTCGGTGAGGTGATTTCGGACCGTGACCAAGTCGGCGGTCTCGCCCTTCTCGTGCAGGTCGAGGCAGCTCTGGTAGACGATGCGGTGGCTCTCGAGGTAGAACTCGTCGACCCTGAGCTTCTCGATGATATGGAGCATCGCGCCGGGGTCGAGGAGCACCGCGCCGAGCACCGCGCGCTCCGCCTCCGGGTCGTGCGGCAAGCGGTCGGCCAGGGGCACGGGACCGGGTACGACGTTTCCAGGACTCGTGGTACTCATGGGTCTCACATCCTACCTCAGAAATCCGCGACGGTGGAATCAGAGATTCCCCCGTCGTGGATTTCTAAAAAGGAAGGGTGATTCGTGTCATCCGAAGATCACCGACAGTCGAGAAATAGGCCTCGCGTCATTCCTAATTCCTAATTCCTAACTCCTAATTCCAGAGTTTTTGCAGCTCCCGCAAGACCTCGATTGCCTCGTCGGTCTCGACCCTTTGATCGAGCACGATCCCATCGTCGGTGGGGAGGACCCAGCCGATACCCTTGGCGTTACGTTTCTTGTCACGCCCGATGTGAGAGCTGAGTGACTTGGGGTTGATGTCGGTGATGGGCGGCAGCGGACCGAGTGAGGCAACTGCGGCCTTGATCGTCTCCTCGCCACCGCTCGAAAGCACACCGTGACGCCGTCCGAGCATGGCCGATGCCAGCAGGCCCCACGCCACCGCCTCGCCGTGGAGGAAGCGGCGGTACCCGGTTGCCGCCTCGATCGCGTGGCCGAGGGTGTGACCGAGGTTGAGGGCGGCACGGCGGCCGGCCTCGCGCTCGTCCTGGCCGACAATCTCCGCCTTGACCGCAACGCAACGCATCACGAGTTCTTCCCATTCATCGGTTGCCGGCATGTCGAGGCTCGAGGAAACCAAGGTCAGCAGATCGTGATCACCGATCCACGCGGTTTTTACGACCTCGGCCAGACCGGCCCGCAGCTCCCGCTCCGGAAGGGTCGCCAACGTATCGACATCGATCACCACCAGCCGCGGCGGCCAGAATGCACCAACCAGGTTCTTCCCCTGGTCGAGGTTGACGCCGGTCTTGCCACCGACCGAGGCGTCGACCATCGCCAGCAGCGTTGTCGGAACCGCGATCCAGTCGATACCGCGCAAAAAGACCGCGGCCGCGAAACCGGCGGTATCCGTCAATACTCCACCGCCGACTGCGGCCACCAAATCGCCGCGGTGAAGCCCCTCGTCGAGCCACCGCCCGAGCAGCGTCTCAATCGTCGACCATCGCTTGTGCTCCTCGCCGTCAGGAAGCTCGATCAAAGGTGCGCCGAGAGACGAGGCGGCCGGGGTGCCCCACAACGGACCGACGATAGAGTTACTCACCACCGAACGAGGGCGTGGTGACCCCTCCTCATCGACAATCGCCCCAAGCCGGGAAACCGCCCCTGCCTCGGCGATGACCTCATATGCCCCACGCTCGCTCGAAATCTTCAATCGCTGCACCTAGTTATCCTATCCCTATTCTCTTTTATTTGGCCTCCGCCGGAAGGCGAGGGCCAAATAAAAGAGCCGGGCGCGGGCCGAAAAAAAGAGGGGCCCGAAGGCCCCTCAAACGGTTCGAAGATGAATCAGAAGCGGAACTTCGCGCCGAGCTGATAGTTGCGCGGTTCGCCGGGATTGTTGAGCTCGCCGAAGTACGAAACCTGATCTCCATCGTCGTCGATCAACGTGGTGTTGGAGGTCCACCAGTTGGCTTCGTTGGTGACGTTGAAGACGTCGAGGATGAGCTCGAGCGACAGGCGGCTCGAGAAGTTCGCCGTCCACGAGAGCCTCAGGTCCCAACGCTTGTTTGCCGGCTGGTCATAGGAGTTCCGTTCGGCAAGCACCCAGTTGCCGCCGCTGTCCTGGTACATGGCGCGCTCGTTGCGGTCGTAGCTGTCACCGTTGTTATCGCGAGCGTCGCCGGCCGTATAGTGGAATCCGGAACGGTAGTGAATGATCGTCGACGCCATGAAGTTGAAGGGCAGCTGGTAGCCGGCCGACAGCACGAACTTGTGGCGGATATCGAAGTTGGAGTAGCCCCAGGACCAGGAGAGGTCATCCTGCTGCATGGGGTAGTCGCCCGAGGACGACACCGAGCGCTCGTTGGAGTCGTTGTCCTTGGTGGTCGAATAGGTGTAGGAGGTGTCGAGCATCCAGCGGTTGGAGAAACGCTTCTTGAAGATCAGCGCCATCGACCGGTGCTCGGCGCGGGCGTCGGAGAAGTACTGCATGACTTTTCCGAGGTCGTCGTAGTTGTCGCCCCAGTCGTAGGTGGGACGCCCGTCCGGGGTCGTACCGCCGTCGCGCGAGATGTTCTGGTCCCACTTGCGCTGCAGCTTCTTGGTTTCGGACCAGATGACGTCGACGCCGATCGAGAAGTCACGCGCGATCTCGCGCTCGTAGCCGAGCGAGAAGCGAAGGGTCTCGGGATTTTCGAAGCTGGGGTCGAAGACGAAGATGTCGGACACGGCGGCACCGAGATCGCCGATGCTGGGGATGGTGTTCGGATACTCGGGGCAATCGTCGGAGTAAGCGCAGTAGACGGTCACCGTGTTAACGCGGATGCCGTTGGCGAGCAGGGCGTTGGCGTCGAGCAGGGTGGGCGTGTAGTCGTAGAAAATACCGCCGCCGCCGCGCAGAACCGACTTGCCGTCGCCGCTGATGTCCCAGGCAAAACCTACCCTCGGCGCCCAGTCGTTCTTGTCGTTCGGGATCTGACCGGTCAGCGGGTAGAGCGGGTTGGTCTCGTACGGTTGCGTGTGCTTCTGATACTGGTAGCGCAGACCGTAGGTGAGGGTGAAGTTTGGCGATGTGCGCCACTCGTCCTGGAGGTAGAGCGCGTAGTAATCGTTGTCGAAAACTACCTGGCCGTTGTAGTCGGAGAAGGACTGGCGGTAGCGGTCGGGTTCTCCGTCAAAGAAAGCGTCCCAGCCGTTACCAAAGCGGTAGTAGCCGGCGCCGTAGCGGAAGAAACCGTCGTCGAACTCCACCATGTCGATGTTGATACCGGCCTTCAAGGTGTGCTTGCCAGCGTAATAGGTGAGGTTGTCAATGATCTGAATGCGTTTCTCATCGAGCCAGTTGGGCAGGAACTGGTTCTGTCCGAAATCGGCGTCATAGCCCCAGCCCACCTGTGTCTCGGGGATTGAGGTGTTGTTTGCCGTGCGCGGACGCTCCTCGTCGGCGTACTGGACGTACACCTCGTTGAACATGTTCTCGGAAAAGACCGAGTTCAAGGTCGCGACGAAGGAGTTGAAAGAGTTCTCTTCGAGCCCGTTGCCCGACATTCCCGTAGTGGAGTAGTTGTTGGTCAGGTTGATCCCCTCCTGGGACGAATAGTTGTCGCGCACGGTCAGCAGGTTGCTGTTGTTGATCTGCCAGTCGAACTTGATCATAAAGACCAGGGCGTCGTTGGTCTGGCCGATGTCGCCGACCTCGGTGTCGTAGTCGAGACCGGTGATCGACTCCCACAGCGGGATGTCGGCATCATCGAGATTACGGAAGTAACGGAAGCTCGGATCCTCACGGTCCTGGGCGTCGACCCCGGCGAACCAGTGCAGCTTGTCCTTGATGACCGGCCCGCCCATGGAGAAGCCGTATTGCGTCTGCTGGAAGTCGTCGATCTCGTCGTCGCGGGCGTTGGTCGACGTCATGCTCTCGTCGCGGTAATAGCCGAAGACCTCGCCGCGGAAATCGTTGGTGCCCGATTTGGTAATGGCGTTGATGATGCCGCCGCCGGCCGAGAACTGCAGGTTGTAGGAGTTCCTGATGACCTGCATCTCCTTGATCGCCGACTGCGAGAAAGTGAAGGGCGGGCGGGTGCCGCCGCGCTCCTCACCAAAGAAGCTCGACTGGTCGTTGGCACCGTCGATGTTGAACGAGTTCTGGATGCCACGGGCAGCGATGCTGATGCCGCCGCGGCCTTGGGACTCTTCGGACTGAGCGATGGCGCCCGGGGTCAGGACCACGAAGTCGGAGAAGTCACGGCCGTTGAGGGGCAGGTTGGCGATCTCTCTGGCACTGACGTCGGAGGCCACCGACGGGTTGGTGGTTTCGATCACCGGCGACTCCGCGGTGACGATGATCTCTTCCTCCACCGCCGACAGGGCAAGAATGAACTCGACCTTGACCGACGAACCGAGGGTCACCACAATCCCGCGTTTGATCTCGGACTTGAATCCGGAGAGATCGCCGCGGACATCGTAGGTCCCCGAAGGCAGGAGGTCGAGCCGGAAGAACCCGCTCGCATCGGAGACCGTGCCGCGGTTGAAGCCGGTGTCCTGGTTCTTGACCTGAATGATCACCCCGGGCATCATGCCTCCGTCGGGATCTGCGCAGGTGCCGAAGATCTGGCCCGTCGCCACGTTCGACTGGGCCCACCCCATCTGCGGCGCGACCGCCAGCAGCACTGCGGCGAGGACGCCAATCATCAATCGGAAGTTTCGCATCTTCATTCTCCTTCCCCCCGTTCAAAAACGGTTTGTTCCGAGGTTGCCGTTATCCCCGTGAGGCCCTCCTTCGCCTCGTTGCCGGGGACGACGAGTTCTTCCTCGGTCGCGATGTCGCGGCCGAGTCGCCAATTGCCGTCCACCACCGGACGCCAAGGCCGATGGTGGTTGAGATAATCACCGATGAGATCCGTCATCTCCGCTGAAGACCGCCACACGATCTCCGCCTCGTCAAGATGCGGGAAGAGCCCGCCGCCGGCTGCGCGATACGAGTTGCAGACGACAGTGAAGTCGGCGTGGAGATCGAGCGGCAGTCCGTCGTACCGGAGATCGCGGATGCGCGATCCCTCCGCTCGCGTGGGGTCGATCCTGTAGTGGAGACCAGCCATGTTGTCTACGTTGTACGTGGGAATGGCGGTATCTGTCAACACCGTGCAGCCGCCGTCGTCCGGGCACGTGAGGCCGTCGTAATAGCGGGCCGCATGCTCGAGCACATCCCGCACCTGGGCGCCGGTCAGCCGTACCGCGACTAAGGTGTTTGGATAGATGTAGAAAGCGTGGATCCAGCGCCAGCTCACAGGCCCCGGGGCGAGCCGCGGTGCGTGGGCGTTGAGCAGCGCCGCCAACGAAAGGTCGGCGCCCGAGGCGTCCAGCTGCACCGCGTGGATGAGGTCCACCGCGGCGCAATCCTCGACGCGGCACCGGTCAACTGCCACCTCGGCTGTCGCCTCGCCCACCGCGCCATCGAGGGCTGCCGCTACTCGTTTGTGGACCGGATCGGCCGCTTCGATGATCTCGGTGTCGGCGGGCGCCGTGCCGGTTGGGAGATTCGTGCCCGACCAGTGGGTAATCTCCCAACCCCCCTCGTCCCGCGCCAGCTCGAGATCGATTCGGGTGAGCAGCTGTGCGCGCGCCCGTGGCTGCGAGACGATAACGCCGCGCACGAGGCGCGGCGGAATGTCGTTGTGAGTGTGGCCGGTAAGGAGGAGGTCGATACCGGGAACCGTGGTCAGCCGCCACGCGAAGTTCTCATGCCCGGTGCCGTCGGGCTCATCTGTGTCGGGGTCGTG
>JAOZUP010000164.1 GCA_029938595.1 Thermoanaerobaculales bacterium
TGGGGCACTTGTCGAGGTAGTCGGGCACGCCGTCGCCGTCGGAATCGATCGGACAGCCCTTGGCGTCGACCTTCGCGCCTCTCGGGGTGCCGGGGCACTTGTCAAGGTAGTCGGGCACGCCATCACCATCGGAATCGATCGGGCAGCCGGCGGCATCGACCGCGACGCCCTTGGGCGTTCCGGGGCACTTGTCGAGATAATCGGGCACGCCGTCACCGTCGGAGTCCAGAGGACAGCCTGCAGCGTCGACCTTGACGCCGCTGGGCGTGTTGGGACACTTGTCGAGGTGGTTCGGCACGCCGTCGCCATCGTCGTCCGGCCACAGGAAGACATCGACCACGAAGCGGGCCATCGCGGCAGCCATGATCATCTCGTCCGCCTGAATGACGTATCCGTCACCGCCGGCAGCCACGACCTGCTCGAGGATTTCGCGTCCCCTCTGCTCGCTACCAATCTGGATCGCGTAGATGTTGATGTTGTCCCCAAACGCTGATTTCAGCGCCTCGGCTGCAGCGACTTCTTTCTTGCCCATGTGGAGCCCGTCGCTGACGATCACTACAGCGGACGGCACGCTGTGGTTGCTCATATCGGCGCCCGAAGCCTCAAGCGCAAGGTCAAGTGGGCTTTTGCCATTGGCGCATTGGTAACGCGCGACCCCGTCACCGTAGGTCGACTCGATGTAGTCGCCAAGCTCTATGATGGAAACGGTCTTGCCCTTACTCTTGCACAATCCGCGTCCAAAGGTCCGAAGCCCGCCCTCGTATCCAAAGGATGGAATGGTCTGGTTGAGGCTGACCAACAGTTCCTCAGAGATTCCGAGCTTTCGTTGTCCGTGCGTCCGGTCCGCCATCGAAAGAGAACCGTCGGCAATGACCACGAATTGGTCCACCTTCCGGACGTACTTGCCGGTGTCGATGGATCCAGGCTCGAAGGTCAGGGTCTGGTGGGACGAGGCGCAAGCTTGCGCCAGCGCTGCCACAGCGAAGATCATCACCCAATACGACACTATTCTTCTCATCACTCCCCCTCTCGGTTGAACTTCCTGCCGAACTTTCAGCCGGCTGTGAGCTTGCGAGATCGGACTCGGCATACTTTCTCCATGTCCATCCACACAGGCTGATTGGCGAGTAGTCTGTCACAACTGCCTTTGCTTCGCAACAAATCCCACCAGGATCGTATTTCATGTTAGACCGCCTATCTTCGGCCTCGACAACAAATCGCTGCCGGCGTCGAGTTGAGTCGCACGATTTGAGACAAGCACGGCGGGACGCCGCGATTTGCCGTCCGCAGTAGACACCCGGTGAGAAAAGCGGGCCAGATGGGATTGCGGCCATGGGCGATGTTGGATAGTGTGATCGGCACGAACCGGTGATGGCGCCCACAGGATTGACCGCGGGGGACAGGGGCAGCTTTCGGATTCGGAGGTGTGAAATGGGCCGGATGTCTTGTGGAGCGGTATTGATCATTCTGGCTGCGGTCGGCGTTCCGACTGCGGAAAGCGCCGACGACGCAGACCTGAGAATCCTCACCTACCCCATTGGGCTCGTGACGGGCGAGCATGCCGTCGAGGTGGCGCTTGGCGCCGGTGGCGGGCCTACAGAGCTTTACCTCGATGGAAAGCCGGCGTGCACGGTGTCGGCTTCGGAGCCACGTTGTCTCATCGACCTCGGCGATGCACCCCACGTCCATCTTCTCGAGCTCATTCGCTTCGACCCGAACGGTCGCGTGGCGGCGAGAGCGGTCCGTTGGGTCAACAGGCCGGGGCAGGAGGCAGAGCTCGCGATCCAACTCACTGCTCGCAGCCCCCAGGGGATTTGCGGCGGCAAGGCGCTGTGGTCTCACCCCCTCAAAAAGGACCCGGTGCTGATCGAAGTCCGACAGGATGGGAGGATCCTCCGCATCCACGATGACAGGCGGTCTTTCCGGTTCCCGTGTCCGGATCCTGACGAACCCCATGTTCTCACCGCCTCGGCTATCTTCTCGGACGGTCGCCGGGCCGAAGCGGTGGCCGTGTCTGGAGGGTTCGGGGGGTCCACCGAGACGGGGTTGACCGCGGTGGCGCTGGTTGGCGGCAGCGAAAACCGGGAGTCCTGTGCGGCAGTGGCGACCGAGCTCGGTGATCAGGTCATCCGGGCCAAAAACAGTGGATTCGAAGTGGTCTTCATCCTCGATCCGACCGCCGGCTACAGGACCCTGGCGGCCAGTGGCTGGACAAAGGGAATGATGCCGACAAACCTGAACTCCACAAAACAATTCGATACTCTCGTCCAGCAAGGATCGAAGGGATCAGACGCAAGGGCGAAAAACTCCTGGAAAAAGGCAGAGAGCGCCTTTATCGATGCCGACAAGCTGTGGTTCGTGTTGCCCGACGAAAATCTCCAGAGAGCCAACGGATTCGGCCAGGGCAAGATGAATTGGCTGCCAATGCTCTTCAATTTCGGCTCCGTCAAGCTGGACGAGAAACCGCGAATTGCCGATGCGGTGGCGGCCTCCGGTCTGGTGGCTGCGGCCGGTCCGCGAAAACGAGCGGTCCTGTTGATTCTCGGCAACAAGGCTGATCGCGACGGCAGCGGTTTCACCGCCGATGAGGCGCGGACCTACCTCGCCGAGGTCGGTGTGCCGCTGTATGTGATGCGAAATGGAAAGCTCCGCGACGACGGTTGGCCGCAAGGGGTACCGATGCGCAACATGGAGGCCATGGCGGACGCTTTGGAGATGGTCAAGAATGATCTGGACCGGCAGTGCGTGACCTGGTTTCCCGGCAGCATGCACCCCAACAGGATTGCCGCCTCCCTGCCGGAGGGCGTCGAAATCGCGGGCCGGCAGGGCGAGACGGCGGCGGTAGGCGAGATGTGGCAGCGGGCAAGGGTTGATGAGATCGAGGGCGAGGCGACGGCGGACGCAGCCGTTCTCGCATCGGGCGAACCGGTGGCACGCGCACGGGTCGAGGTGACCGCCGTTACGGTGTTCGTCGCCGCCCGGGACACAAACGGCGACCCGATCAAGGATCTCGGTGCCGGCGAGGTGGAGGTTCGGGAGGACGGAAACCCGGTGGCCGTGCTGGGTCTTTCTCCGATGCCCCAGGTGAGTCGGGCGGTTGCCGACGGTGATTCGCCGGATGCCGCACCCGCGCTGACCGAAACGGCTTCGACCCTCGCGCCAATGCCGGTATCGATATTCGTGGATCGCAGGCTGTCGGGCTCGAAGGAGATCTCGAGCGCCATTGACGCCCTGGCAGAGCGCTCCGAATGGTTGGCTTCGCTCGGCCCGATCGACCTGGTGGTGGCGGAGACGGGCGTGTCCACGGTGTTCGAGGGCGCTACCGACCCGGAGGAGATTCGCGGCGCTCTCGCTCTCCTGGCCGAGGAACCAGGAGGGCAACATGCCATTGAACAGATCCGTACCCGGTTCCTGCGTGACATCCGAAAGACCCCAAACCGGTTGACGCGGGGGAACATGGGTGCCGGCGGAGACACCCCAGCGGGAGACCCTGCCAGCACCGGAGGACTCGCGGGGGGCCAGGAGGACACGCGGTTCGAACGTTCGATGGTACTGACGGCGGCTCGCGGCGCGATATTCGAGGAGGACAACCTGTTGCGTCAATCGATGGAAAGGGTGGGCGACTGGGCCCTGACCTGGCCGACGGGCAAGCCCCGACTGCTCCTGGTTGTCGGTGCGGGCTTTGACGAGGATCCGGTGGACTTCTATCTCCCGTTTATCGAGCGAATGGAAACCCAGAGCGCTGCCAGCGCCCGCGAGGAGTTCAAACGGTTCCGGCAAGAGGAGAGAGTTGATCGGGTGGGGCAGGATCTGGCGGCGGCCGGCTGGCTGGTGGTGCCCGTGGCCACCCAGACGACCGGCTCTCAGACCGGCGCGGCCGAGATCGGCGGCGGCGACCGCTTCCAAATGTTCATGAGCGCTCAACCCGATGCCATTCGGACGTCCTATGCCCAGTTCCTGCTCCTGGATCCGCTGGGTGCGCAACGCCGCCTGGCGGCACCCAGCGGCGGCGAGGTAGTGATGGGTGATGAGGGCCTGGACCGGCTCATCGATTCGAGCGCCGGCTGGTACCGACTCAGCTATCAGATCGACCGGCCCCCCGACGGGGCCAACCACCGGCTCACCATCACCTCGACCCGTCCCGGTGTCGACATCAGATCGACCTCGGTGATCGCCTCTGAAACGCTCGAGGGTGAGGCGGCTGCACGGGTCCGCCGTCTCCTCCGCGGCCCGGCCGAGGGTGGTGAGCTGACCGTCGAGGTCGAGCTGTCGACCGCGGAACGGATCGAAGGTCAGATGTCGGCGGAAGCGACCATCACCACCGGTCTCGACGCCATCGCGCCGCTGCTGACCGAAGGCGGACGGCGCAATTTCCGTGTGTCGGTTGGCGTGCTCGCGGGGGGGGGAGGATCCTTCATCCTGCATCGTACGGAGACCATCGATGGAGGCTTCCGGAGTTGGCGCTATACGGTGCCCCTGCGGTGGCCCCCCGGAGATGCGCGGCTCGCAGTCGTGGTTGAGGACCTCGGATCAGGTGCCTGGGGCGGAGCTGTCCGCGCGCTGCGGTGATCGTGTTGAGATCTCGACGACTCAGAAGCCCAGGTGTTGAAGCTCTCACCGCACCTCTATGCTTGGACCCATGAACGACTCCCCATATCAATCCGTACCGCTTTCCTTCGAACGCCTCGAGGAGGAGGAAATGAATGCCCGCGGCCACGCCTTGCTCGACCGTCTCGCGAGGCGCCGCTCGGTGCGTGACTTTGCCCCGGACCCGGTGCCGCGCGAGCTCATCGAGATCGCCATCGCCGCCGCCAACACCGCGCCGTCCGGCGCCAACCGTCAACCGTGGCACTTCGTGGCGGTGTCGGACCCGGCCGTCAAGGCGGAGATCCGTCGCGGAGCCGAGGCCGAAGAGCGGGAGTTCTACGAAGGCGGGCGAGCCTCAGAGGCGTGGCTGGCCTCGCTCGCGCCGCTCGGCACCGGGTGGGAAAAGCCGTTCCTCGAAACAGCACCGTGGCTGGTCGCTGTCTTCAAGCAGGTCTACGGGCTCGATGCAGACGGCGCCAGGAACGCCAACTACTACGTCAGCGAAAGCGTCGGCATCGCCTGCGGGCTCTTTATCACCGCCGTTCACGAGATGGGGCTCGCCACCCTTACCCACACCCCTCAGCCGATGCGATTCCTGAGCCGCATCCTAGAGCGCCCCGTGAATGAACGTCCCTATATCCTGTTTCCGGTCGGTTATCCGGCGCCCGGATGCCGGGTCCCGGCGATCTCGAAGAAGACCCTGGGGGACATCAGTACGTGGCTCGAAAACGGATGAGCGCACCCCGCCTGCGAGGATGCGGAATGGCGCTCAGTCCTTGTCGACGAAACTGCCCACGAACGACGAGATGATGCTGACGCCCAGAGCGCCGAGCACCGCCCACCAGTAGCTCGAGACGCCGAAGCCGGGCACCACCTTCGTCGCCAATAAGAATGTGAAACCGTTGACCAGAAAATAGAAGAGGCCAAGGGTGAGGATCGTGATGGGCAGCGTGAGGAGGGTCAGGATTGGACGGACAAGGGCATTGACCAGACCCAGCACGATGGCGGCGATGGCGAGAGCCTGCGCCGACTCGATGTGGACGCCGGGCAGGATGTAGGCGGTCACCCACAGGGCGAGGGCGATGACCAGCCAGTGGATCAGAAAACGCTTCATGAGAACCTCCGTGGTGGTTGAGCTGGTTCATTCTACACGGCCCCCGGCTCTACCCTGCGAACCGTCGGGATCCGATCGAAGCCGCAGTCGTAGCTGCAAAGGGCGTCAAGATCGTGGATCGCGACCACTGCCGCGTGGAGGGCGTCGCGCGCGCTGATTCCGTCAACCGCTCGAACCGGGAACTCCCGACGAGACCTCCCGCGGTGTGAAGATCAGAGCGATCGGGCCGTCGTCGGTGTCGCAGCTGAGCACCAGCCGGCCACCGAGGAAGCTGTACCTCGAGGCGCCGGAGAGGGTCTTGAGGTAGTTCCGCTCAAGACCCATCGTGGACTCCGGACACGCCATCCGCGTGGTGCCCATCCCGGCAAAGGCCAACTGCCCGGGCGTGTCGCCTGCCACAGCAGCGAAGTAGCGATTGCAGCCGCCCGAGCCGGTCACCTTGTCGTCGTCAAAAGAGATCGTGATCTCGGCGGTGTCCGAAACGGGCTTGCCCCAGCCGAGCTCGGAGAGAACCCACTCTGGGCCTCCAAGGCTGTCGAGCGACAGGGTTCCGGTAATCGTCGTCTCGCCCTCGACGAGGCCGTCCTCACCCAGGGTCCAGCCGCGGGTGGCCAGTTGCGAGGGACAGCACATGGCGTCGCCGGGGCCCGCCTGGACCACCTCGAGCTCGATGCGGCCATCGGCGATTCGGCCGCTGTAGACCTGCACCCGGTCGCCCACCAGAGCCGTGCCAAGATCTTCGAGATCGTCGTGGCTGCGCCCCATGGCTGCCAGGTAGAGACGGGTGCCCGAACCGCCCGAGCTCTCCCACAGCAGCACCGTCGTCTCCTCACGGCCGTCTCCATCGAGGTCCCCGATCAGGGCGAAGTGATCGACAAGGCCGGCGCTCGGTCTCGAGGCGCCGCCCTCGACGAAGGGTTCGCCCTCCCATCGGCCCTCGACGAGGGTGACGGCCTCGTCGTAGATTCCGGTGTAGGTGGCCGAGGAGAGCTCCTCGAGAGAAGGGGCCACGGGATCTGCGACTGCGCCGCCCCGATCGCATGCCGTGGTCGCCGCGATAGCGACGAAGATCACGAGGGAGGCAATCGATCGCCGGCCAGTCATGCTCCACCTTCAGTGGTCCCGGCTGCAGCCGCCGTTGCACGCTCTCCGTCCTCGATCTCGTTTTCGACCTCTGCGAGCTTTTCCTTGAGGGCCTCGAAATTCTCCTCGCTGAATCCGAAGAGACTGCTCTCCTCGGAGTAGCGCAGGGCAAAGTTTATCTCCGCCCGGGCCCGATATAAGTCACCGACGGCGATGTGCTCGCGAATGTCTTGCCAGATTGCATCTCGGACCACCCCTCGCGCCCGCTGCTCGGGCGACAGGATGGTAAAGCCCGTGATTGCGAGCCCGATCGCCATGCGCTCCTGTTCGGCCATCTCGTGCTCCGCCTCGAGCTCGGCCAATCTGTGCTCGATGACCTGACGTTCGGGTCCGGTTTCGGTGTAGTCGAGGCGCTCGAGCAAACCATCGATCTCGGGTCTGATCTCAGCCAGCCGGTTCTCGATATCGTCCAGCACGGCATAACCTCTGGCCACCCGCGCATTCTCCACCGAAGCCTGGAAGGCGGTGGCGAAAACGCCAACGATCAGGACAACGACCAGGGTCGCCAGGACCGCGGCCAACCGGGGCCGGCGGCGCGACCAATGGGCGAGCCTTTCAAATCGTGTTGGTTCGACCGCCGAGACCGGCAGGTACTCTCGGTAGCGACGCACGTCTTCGGCGAGCTCGTGGGCCGACCTGTAACGCCGGAAGGGATCCTTGTCGAGCGCCTTCATCGTGATCGCCGAGATCGTGCGGTCGATCCGTGGGTTGCGCTTCCGCGGAGAATCGGGTTCGTGGTACATGACTCCCTTCATGGATTCCACTGCGGTTGTGCCCTTGAACGGATTCACCCCGGTCAATATCTCGTACAGCATCACCCCGAGCGAGAAGACGTCGGTCTGGCGGTCCGACTCGGCGCCGTGGCCGGAAGCCTGCTCGGGCGACATATAGGCCGGGGTGCCCATCACCGCCCCGAGCCGGGTGCGCTGGGAGTCGGACTGGTTGCCGTCCTCGTCCTCGACCAACTTTTTCGCGAGGCCCCAATCCATCACGTAGACCACCCCGAGGTCGTCGACCATGATGTTTGCCGGCTTGAGGTCGCGGTGGATGACGCCCTGGTTGTGGGCGGCGGCCACCGCCTGACAGGCACGGATGAAGATCTCGATGAAGTGCGCCCGGTTTCCGCGGTCGAGGAGGTCCTCCGGGATGCGCTCGTCCATCAGGTCGCGCAGGGTCCGACCGTGCACCTTTTTCATGGCGAAGAAGGGGTCGCCGTCGGGAAGCTGTCCGGCCCCAAAGACCGGGGTCGTTCCGGGGTGGTCGAGACCGGCGAGGATCTCGGCCTCGGCGAAAAAACGCTGGCGGATCTCCTTCTGAACCGCATACTCCGTACGCAATCTTTTGACCGCTACGAGACGCTGAAGCTCGATGTCGGTGGCCTGATACACGACCGCCATGCCCCCTTCGCCGAGGGTCTCGCCGATCAGGTAACGATTGCCGGATGCGCAGTCGGTCCGTTCATGGGGTTCGACGTACTCCGTTGAACCCTGGTCTCCGGATGGACCGTGATCGAGAAACCGGGTCTCTTCGGTGTCGTCACGCTCCGGAGCTGTACCGTCGTTGCGTTCGTCGTTGCCTGTTGTCATCAGCGTTCTCCCGTCGTCCACTACGTATCACGCCGGCGCCGTATCAGCCGGGCGTGACGTCGGTCGGTCATTGTAGCAACCGGTCGACGTTCGTCCCACCGTCTAATCTCGGGTTTCTTGGAGTCGGTCGAGCCAGCCGCGAAGCGGCAACAGACAATTGGAATACGAAGGCTGCGGCTGACGCCGCAGCCGGGATCTGTCGCCCCTCCA
>JAOZUP010000165.1 GCA_029938595.1 Thermoanaerobaculales bacterium
GAAAATGCCGGCAGTTGACGAAGGCATACGGACAGAGGAAAGTCAGGAGCGAACCGGCCGGGAATGCGCTAGCCAGGTGCGTGCCTGGTACACACTTGGGCATGAAGATAGTCTAACAAACTGAACGTATCCCACGCGTCCCAGTCGTTGAATAGACGCTTGGCCCAAGTGTGCCACCTGGCACCTCCTGGCGGCCAGGCCCCCCGGAAACGCGACCACCCCGATTCATCAGGATCGACATGCCCGTAACTCTCATGCGCTGATTCGCGTATCGTCATACCATGAGGGCAGGATTTTCGACACCAGTTGCGCTCTCGTGCGCACTGGCGATTTGCACTTTCCCCGCGGTTGCCGGTGAGGTGGTTCTTCCGAAAGCTGGACAAAAGTGGATCGAGGTGCGTACCAACCACTTTCGCTTCTTTTCGAACGCCGGCAAGCGCGCTACCCGTACGGTGGCAGTTGATCTCGAGGAGTTGCGCGCGGTGCTCGGGCAACTCACCGACTACGAGCTGCAGTCGCCGATTCCAACCCTCATCTACGTCTTCAGACACGAACGATCATTCGACCCTTACAAATTCCTCTACCAGGGAAAGCCCGCTGCCATCAGCGGATACTTCATGGCTCGCCAGCACGCAAACTACATCGCGATCGCCGCGGACTCCAGGGATGCCTCGGAGATCGTTTTTCACGAGTATGTCCACTATGTTTCCGAAAGCAACCTCGGCTACCTTCCGACCTGGTTTTCCGAGGGCCTTGCCGAGTTCTACTCGAGCTTCGAGGTCGTCGACCACACGGTGTACATCGGGCTACCCATCATGCGTCACCTGGCGTTGTTGAGGGATTCGACTCCGATACCGTTGGATCAGCTGCTGGCTGTCGATCAGGCATCTCCCCTTTACAACGAGAGGGACCGTAAGGGTGAGTTCTATGCCGAGTCGTGGGCCCTTGTCCACTACCTCTTGCTCGGCAACGAGGAGCGCCGGCAGCAGCTCTCCCTCTTCCTGGATCTGATCAATGACGGGACACCGGAGGAGGCGGCATTCACCGCCGCATTCGGGACCGACTCCGAGACGCTCCTCGAGGAGGTCCGCAGACACCACAGGGGACCTCGTTTCCGATTCGTCCAAGCGACCGCTGAGATCGACGTTGAAGCCGGCCTCTCGGTGCGGGAAATGCCGTATTCCGAAATTCTCTACAGACTCGGAGATCTCCTCGCCAACCAGGACACGGAGCGGCAGGAAGGAACCGCTTACTTCGAAGCGTCGATTGCCGCCGATGCGCACAACGGTCTCGCGCTGTCGGCTCTTGCTGTAGAAAAAGAAACCACCGCAGATTGGGCAGCAGCCAAAGATCTCTATCACCGTGCTCTTCTAGCAAGCCCAGACGATCCTACGGTTCTCTTTCGATGGGGCGAGTTTCTGAGTCACCGGGGAGGTGATCACCGCGATGCCGTCGCCGCGCTCACCCGCAGCACGCGGCTCGACCCCACCTTCGCTCCGGCCTGGGCCGCTCTTGCGGCCGTCTATTCCGAGGCCGGTGTCGTTTCCCCCCACGCCCTTGCAGCGGCTGAGACCGCCCACCGCCTGCTTCCCACAAATGACAAGGTTGCGGGCGATCTGTTGCAGCTGCTGCTGCGATCAGACAACCGGGACCGAGCCGTGGATTTGGTCGAGACCTCGTTCCGCTCACGTCCGAGTATGCGGGCGCAGGGGTGGATGATGATCGTCCAGTTCGACTTCATCCGAGCCCGCGAGCTTCTTCGGGACGGTCAGCACATGGAGGCTCTTCGAAGGATCGAGCTGACCGAAAGCATCGCCGACCGCGGCATCGAATCCGCATTCATCCGGCGGGGCACCGAATCCATTAGAAGGGCCGTCGCCGAGAATGAAGCCGCGGTGCTCAACGACCGGGCCGAAGCACTTTTCGCAACCGGCGACCTCGAGGGGGCGCGATCGTTGCTCGAACTGGCCCTTTCGAAGGTGGACGATGGACCCGTCGCAGCGTCCTGCCGCCGGCTCTTGGATGTCCTTGACCATCCGGACCGGTACAAGGGCGGTCAGGTCCCGGTCATCAGGCTCTCACCTACAAAGGAGCAGATCGACCACTTCAACCGGTTGTTCGCCGCCAACGACCTCGATGGCGCACTCGAGTATTTGAAGGGCCTGCTGGAACACACCCACCCTTCCGGAGAGTTATGGCTGGGTTCCAAGATCCGGGAGATCGAGGGCACCCTCAGATACAACTACTACATCGACACCTACAATCGAGCCGTCGACCTGTACAACGACGAGGACTACCCCGAGGCTGTGCGGATCCTGGAAGAGCTTCTCGCGACTCTGCCGGAGGGGGCCCAAGCCGACCTCATCCGTGCATTCCTGGAGGACGCTCGCCGTGAAATCAAGCCGCAGTAGTCTGTCGCCGCTTCGCGGCTCGTTTTTCTTTTCTGTTCCCTGTTCCTGGGGCTGACGCCCCAGGGATAGGCATCGGAATTTCCGATAGCCCTGAAAGGGCGACAGATTGAGACTGCGGCGTGAGCCGTAGTCATTTTGGAGAGTGGCAACGAAGTACGGCTCAGTCGCTCTCGTCGTCGCACCACGCATTGAGAGCGTCCGAGCACCCGGGCTCGAACTCGATGAACCGCATCGCGAAACCCGTCACCCGCTCGCGACGGGGCTTGGCGTGGCGAACGACCTCGGCTTGTCCGCGGATGGCCTCACCACTTGGGAGGGTGAACTCAAAAAAACACACCGCCCCCACCGAGAGCATCGGAGTCTCCTTCACCAACATGCCGGATCGGGACAGATTCACAATCCACCCCTTGAACGACTCCGCGTCGTCCGTCAAATTGGCGCGCAGCCGAGCTGGGATGCGGGGCGCGTACCGAGGCGCCACCTGGAGAAGATGGGCGGCGCCCTGGCCGAGCGATCCCAGCGGTTCCTGACCTGAGAACACCAAAAAGGGTCCGCCCTGGACACCATGTCTCGCTTCGGTAGCCATCTCCGGAATGGTAAGAAGCATCAACGACGTGCTCTTGCTGGCACTCCCGTCGGCTCGAATGGCGGTCACGAACTCACGCAGCTTCAGGTCGGGGAGCGGGTAGCGGCAAATCACAAGGTGGAAGCGGTCGCGGTGGGCCAGCCTTACCGCATCTGTCGCCTGGTCCAGCGAACGCACCACCAGACCCTCCCGTTTGAGAAGAGGCGCGATGCGCTCGGCTGTCTCGTCGTCAAGAGCTACGGTGAGGATTGACTTATTTTCTTCCACCGATGACCACTCCCTCCGGAAAATCCCGGAGCCGCCGCCCCAAATAGAGCCTTTGAATCAGTTTAGCCCATTTCCCGTATCAATACCGAACCGTATCTAGGGAACACCCGTTATAATTTCCGGGTCCCGCCCATCACGGAGGTTTGAATGATCACGGTGGAGCGTTTGTGCAAGAGCTTCGGGTCGTTGGCGGCGGTCGATGATGTCTCGTTCAGCGTCAACGAGGGTGAGATCTTCGGACTGCTCGGACCCAACGGCGCTGGAAAGACCACGAGTATCAACATGATCTGCGGCGTGCTCAAGCCGGACGGCGGCCGGGTGGTGATCGGCAACAAGGACATCTGGCTCGAGCCGAAGGCCGTCAAGCGCACGCTCGGCGTTGTACCGCAGGAGATCGCTGTCTACGAAGACCTCACCGCCCGCGACAACCTGAACTTCTGGGGATCGCTCTACGGGCTTTCCGGCGGCGATCTGAAATCGCGGGTGGACGAGTCATTGACCACTGTCGGGCTTACCGACCGCGCCGGCGACAGGGTCAAGGAGTTCTCGGGCGGCATGAAGCGGCGCCTCAACCTCTGCATGGGGCTGCTCCACCACCCCCGGGTGCTGCTCCTCGATGAGCCCACCATCGGTATCGACCCACAGGCGCGGCTCAATATCCTCGAGGTGGTACGGGAGGTGGCCGACGGCGGCACAACGGTGCTCTACACCACCCACTACATGGAGGAGGCGCAGGAGCTCTGCGACCGCATCGCCATCATGGACCACGGCAAGATTCTCACGGTGGGCACCCTCGACGAGCTGACGCGGCTCGCCGGCGAGGCCGAGGTCCTGCGGCTCACCGGCGACTTCGACGACCCCTCGATCCGTGACCGCCTGCTTGCGCTCGACGGCGTGCGCGTGCTCAAGGTCGATGACCGGATCGCGGTCCTATCTGTCGAGGCCGGGGGGCCCGGTCTGCTGGAGGTTCTGCCCAGGGTCCTTGCCGCCGATCTCGGAGTCGAGGACGTGTCCATCCAGCAGCCCAATCTCCAGAGCGTTTTCATCAGCCTCACCGGCAAAGAGTTGCGCGATTGATGGCGGGCTTAGATATCCTCCGCCGCGATCTGCTGCGCTACTGGCGAAACCCGATCCGGACCGCGCTGCTCTTCGCCATGCCGCTGGTCATTGCGGGCGTCTTTGCGCTCGCCTTCGGGGGAGGCGGCGGCGACCAGATCTCCATCAAGATCCTCCTCTTCGACGAGGACGACAGCCTGCTATCGCGTTTCCTCGAAGGCGCGGGAGGGTCTTCGCAGAGGGATCAAAAGCTCGAGGTGGTACCGGTCGGCGAAGAGGGCTACGAGATGATGGAGCGCGGCGAGGCCTCGGCCCTGATCCACCTCCCTCAAGGCTTCACGACCGACTTCCTCGACGGCACGCCAACGACCATCGGAGTAGTGAAGAACCCTTCCGAGCGCTTTCTGCCGAAAATCGTTGACGAGGGCGCCAGGATCGGTGCGGTCGGCCTCTCTGAAGCCTCGCGGGTCTTCCGTGCCGAGCTCGCGCAAATAGGTGACTTTACCCGCGAGGAGAAATTTCCGGCCGATCTCGCGGTCGCCGGCCTCAGCTCCGGCGTCAACAACAAGCTCAAGGGACTCGAACGGTTCCTCTTCCCGCCGGTTGTGACTCTGGAGAGCGTGTCGCTTCGATCCGAGGGAGGCGAGGAGGAGGACAGCGACTTCAACATCCTTGCCTATGTGCTGCCCGGGTTTTCGGTCATGGGCATCCTCTTTCTCGCCCAGTCCGCGACTCGCGACATCCTCCGCGACCGCGAGTCGGGCCTCCTCCGCCAACTGTTGACGGCCCCGGTGTCCGTCAACGACTACGTCGGCGGCAAGTGTCTCTCGGTCTTTGCGGTGACGGCCCTTGGCTTCGCCCTCTTCGTGATCATCGGCCTCGCCGCGGGGATCCGCTGGGGGCCGGCACCCGCGGTTGTCGCCCTCATGCTCGCTTCGGCTCTTGCCGCCGCGGGGCTGTTGATCCTGATCATGAGCCTGGTCGGCAGCGAGCGCCAGGGCGATACGCTGACGACCATCGTCATCATCGTTTCCTCCATGCTCGGCGGCGCCTTCATGCCGGTGTCGCAGATGCCGGCTTTCCTCACACCCATCTCTGCCGCCACCCCGGTCTACTGGTCCACCGAAGGCTTTGCCAAGCTCATCATCCACGGTGGAGGCCTCGGTGACATCGTTCTCAACCTGGCGGTTCTCTCGATCGTCGGCGCAGCCCTGATGCTTATCGGAGCGCTGATTCTCAAACGCAAGATCGAGCGGGGGGCGTTGTGATGCGGAATATCGTCACCATCGCCGTCCACGACCTGCGGCTGACTCTCTCAGATCGCGGGGCTATCATCTGGATCCTCCTCCTGCCAATCGTCTTCGCCACCTTCTTCGGTCTCGTCATGGGCGCCGGATCGTCACCGGCAGACGCAACCGCAAGCCTGGTAGTGGTCGATCTCGACGGTAGCGTGGTCTCCCAAAGCCTGATCAAAGACCTCGCCGGCGAGGGCGTATCGGTCACCGAGCTCACCCCCGAGGAACGTTCGACGAACCCGGATATCGTGCGCACGCTGGTGATCCCCGAGAGCTTCGGCGAGCACGTGCTGGCGGGCGAGCAGCAGACCGTGCGGTTCGAGAAGGAGCCGGATACCTCGGCCGAGGCGGCCCTGGTCGCGCAGGCCCGAGTGGTCGCCGCAATCGCCCGAACCATCGGCCGGTTGGTCGTGGCGAGCGCGGACGTCGAGGACGGCGCGATGATTCCCGCAGACCTCTTCTCGGCCGTCGACGTATCGCCCGACCTGGTGACGGTGGAGACGCGTCTCGCGGGCCGGGCGACCGTGATTCCCGGCGGTTTCGCGCAGTCCATACCCGGCATGGCGGTGATGTTCGTGATGCTGATCGCCCTCACCTACGGCGCGGCCTCGATCTCGGCCGAGCGGGTCAGCGGCAACCTGCGCCGGCTGGCCACGGCGCCGGTGTCGCGGGGCGAGATCGTCGCCGGCAAGATCTGCGGGAGATTTGTCGTCTCGTTCTTCCAGATCACGATCCTGATGATCGTCGGCCTCATCGCCCATTGGACGCTCGGGATCTTTATCGGCGATCACCCATTCCAAATGTGGCTCGTGCTGCTGCTCTTTGCCACCGCCGTTGCCCCCCTCGGGGTGGCACTCGGAGGATGGATCCAGGATCCCGACCGTGCAGCCTCGGTCGGCGTCATCCTGACCATGGTGATGGCGGCGTTCGGCGGCTGCTGGTGGCCGCTGGAGTTCGTGTCGAAACCGCTAAAGACTCTCGCTCTCGCCTTCCCGAGCGGCTGGGCCATGCGTACGCTCCATGGAGTAGTTTCCTTCGGCCAGACCCTGGGCGAGATGCGGCTGAATCTCCTGGCGCTGATTGTCTTCGGTGTGGTGTTCGGGATCCTCGCATCGCGATCGCTGCGAGTGGACTGACCGACAACACCGACGTCGGAACGTTGAACGTTAAACGTTTGAACGTTCCCGCTCGTCTTTCCCGTGGTACAAACTGGACATGGACGGGTTGAACGTCACCGCATTGGCCGAGCGATTCGTGCTGTCGGGTTGGGAGGCTCGCGAGTCGATTCGTCTCGCTCGACTCGTCTATCTCTTCCTGAACCTTCCAGACCCGCCCGACCTGGACGGTTCATTCCCGGACCACGCACGACTCCGGGACCTCCTGGCGATTGCCGTCGACGGCGGCGACACCGACGAGATCGAGGAGCGCTTCCTCGCGCTCTACGCCCATCTCCACATGAACCAGGCCCCCTACAGCGTCGATGAACGGCGTCGGATGGACGCGGCCGGCGGATACTGGAACCACGCCGGTGGTCTGAGCCCAATCCTCAAGGCTGAGCCGTGGATCAGACCCGATACCGTGAGCGCCGATTTCGGCGCCGGCAACGGTCTCCAGGGTCTGCTTCTGCAGGTGCTCTACCCGCATGCGAAAACCGTCCAGATCGAGATCTCCGCCCGCATGGCCGAGATCGGGGAAGGGCTGAGAGAGTGGCTCGGAGTGTCGTCAGACCGTATCGCGTGGATCGTGGGCGACGTCCTCGAAATCCCGGCAACCGGTCATAACTTCATCTATCTCTACCGCCCCGTCCGCCCCGAGGGCCCCGGCCGTGATTTTTACACCCGCTTCGCTCGCGAGGTCGAATCGGAGGATCGTCCCCCAATCATCTTCTCGATCGCCGACTGTCTGCGGAATTTCCTCTCGGACCGATACGAGGTTTTCTACGGGGATGGGCAACTCACCTGCTTCAAGCCCCGAGAGGCAGGGGAATGCTCGTAGTTCTCAGTTTTTAGTTTTTAGTTCTTAGTTACCGACCACCCACTCAGGTTGTTCCAACGGGAAACCAAAAACTCAAAACTGAGAACTCAAAACTGATGTGGGTGTTTTTGAGATCCCGCGAGTTGTGCAGGCTATACTGTTGGACATTAACGTGATTGGATGCGCACCATGATCGGCCGAACCATCGACCGTTACAGCGTCGTCGAGAAGCTCGGGCAGGGCGGCATGGGGGTCGTCTACAAGGCCCGGGACACGGTGCTCGAACGTTTCGTCGCACTGAAGGTCCTCCCACCGGACAAGTCGTCCGACCCGGATCGGAGGCGGCGGTTCCTGAACGAGGCACAGTCCGCCTCAGCTCTCAACCACCCGGGGATCGTGGCTGTGTACGACGTGCTGACTGTCGACGGTCAGGACGTGCTGGTGATGGAGCTGGTGGACGGAGAGACCCTCGAGCAGCTGCTGGCGCGCAAGCGACCGGCGCTCTCAGAGACCCTCGGCCTGTCGATCGACATCGCCGACGCCCTGGCGCGCGCGCACGCTGCAGGGATCGTGCACCGTGACCTCAAGCCGGCGAACGTGATGGTGACAGCCGACGGCGTCAAGGTCCTGGACTTCGGTTTGGCAAAGCTGGTCGAGGCACCGTTTCTAGACCCGGAGGCGCCGACGGTCGCGCCGGACGAGACCGCGTTGACCGGAGAACGCGTGGCGGTGGGCACCGTCGGTTGGATGTCTCCGGAGCAGGCCTCGGGCGATGCCGTGGACGCGAGAAGCGACATTTTCGCGTTCGGGGTGCTGTTGTATGAGATGCTGACGGGGAAGCACCCCTTCCGTCGCAGGACGACCTTGGAAACCCTCGCCGCCATCTGCGACGAGGAGCCGGAGCGGCCGACGAGCCTCGTGCCCGCGCTGCCGCCGGAGGCGGAGCGTGCGGTCCTACG
>JAOZUP010000166.1 GCA_029938595.1 Thermoanaerobaculales bacterium
AACGCTTGCGTTCGGAGGGGCCATGGGCCGCGACCGTGGCCGCGGTCGCAGACCGCGGACGGCGGGCGTTCGGGCTCGGGCTCGGGCTCGGATACGAAAAACGCGCCCTTGTTGGGCGCGTTTGTTGGCGGGCATTGAACGCAGGGCTAAAACGCGTCCAGGATGTAATAGAGCGGGTTTTTGGCGACGCCATTCACGTGCACCTCGTAGTGCAGATGCGGACCGGTGGAACGTCCGGAGTTGCCCAACAGGCCGATCTCCTGGCCCCGGTGCACCTCGGCGCCGGCCTCGACGGTGATCTTGTCGAGGTGCCCGTACACGGTGGTGAAACCGAAATCGTGGGAGATCCGCACACAGCGTCCGAGCCCCCCATTACGCCCCGAAAAAACCACGATGCCGTCCGCCGGCGCACGAATCGGGGTGCCGCGGCGTGCCGAAACATCGAGTCCGTCGTGATGTGCCAGACGACCGGTAAACGGGTCCTTTCGGCGGCCGAAACCGTCGGTGATGAGGCCCACCACCGGAGCGATTGTCGGTGTCGAAGCGAGCAGGTGGTTCTGCTCGGTCAGACGCCCCTCCACCAGATCGAGCTGATTCTGGACCCATCGCCCCTGAGCAGACAGTGTCTCGGGCGACTCCGGCAGGCGGTCATACGGTCCACCGCTACCCACTCGGGTCGCGGCTCCTCCGACTCCAGAAAATCCCACCGCCTGCGCTTCCATCCCAGCCGCAAGCGCCAGTCTTGTCGTCCGTTCCTCGAACTCATCAAGCCGTCCCTGAACCTCGGAGATGGTCGTCTCGAGCCGCCGGTTGACCTCGACAAGCTCCGTGTTCTCTGATTTTAGCTGCTGGACCTCGACCCGCCGGTTGACGGCGCTGCCGGTGTAAGCGATGGCGATAACCGAGAGAATGAGAGCTCCGACAGCGGCGCTGACCGCGACCACCAACGTTCTCGTCGAGAAGGAAAATTTGAGAAACCGTGCCTTGCTGTGGGGCACGATAATGATTGTGTTAAGTCGCCTCGCCACGTCCCCCCCTCCCGCTACGAGACACGATATGACTATCTCGCACCTCTAGGGCCTTTGATTATTCCACCCGCAAACTGGGGTGTCAAATCCGTGTGATCTATATCACAGATTCAGTCCGCATATTCTCAATCTTCAGTTTTCGTCATCGTTCTTTGCCTCGCCTTTTGCAGCTTTCCGCATCAGACCGACCATCTCGTCGAGACGTTCCTGACAAACCGCAAACACGCTTCCCTTGGTCCACCGACCTTCGTCATCCTGCGCGCCGGCTGGCTTCCCGGTCAGCAGCTTGATGCCGTCTTCGACGGAATCGACCGCCCAGATGTGGAACCGGCCGTCCTTTGCCGCGGCCGCGACCTCCTCGGAAAGATGGAGATCGCCGACGTTGGCGGCCGGGATCATGACGCCCTGATCACCGGTCAGTCCCGATGTTGAGCAGACCCGGAAGAACCCTTCGATCTTCTCGTTAACCCCACCGATAGCCTGTACATTTCCGTACTGGTCGACCGAGCCGGTGACCGCGACATCCTGCCGCAAGGGCATCCCGGAAAGAGCAGACAGGATGGCGTAAATTTCGGTGGAGGACGCCGAGTCACCGTCGATACCGCCGTACGACTGCTCGAAGGTCACCGAGCAGCTCATGGTCAAAGGCGACCTGTCGGCAAAGGTCCCGCGCAAAAAACCAGTGAGAATGCTCACGCCCTTGTCGTAGCTTGGTCCCGACAACCCCGCCTGACGCTCCACATTGATGACACCCTCGCGGCCGAGCCCCACCCGCGCCGTGATGCGCGACGGTTTGCCGAAACGATGATGACCCAGGTCATAGACCGCGAGTCCATTCACCTGACCGACCACGGCACCGGTCGTCTCCACGCGGATGACTCCCTCGCTGATGAGATCGTGCGACCGGTCCTCGCTGAGTGAGTGACGCCGGCGGCGGGCCGCACAGGCTGCGGCGACGTGGTCGCCCGAGATCAACTCCCGACCATCGAGTTCCGCCTGGTATGACGATTCTCTGAGAAGGTCCGAAAGATCAGAAAATCGACTGGAGAAACGTCGCCGCCAACCCCCGATCCGCACCGCCTTTTCGAGCATGGCCGCCATGCCGCTGCGGTCGAGGTTGTGAAGATCTTCCTCCAACGTGACCCTCCTCAAAACTGAGAGCAGGTCCCGGGCGTGGCTGCGCGTCGCCTTCAACACGTTGTCGAAGTCAGCCAGCACCTTGAAAATCTTCGAAAAGTCCGAGTCATAGCGGTAGAGGAGATCGTAGATGGAGCGGCTGCCTATGATAACCACCTTGACCTTGATCGGCACCGGTTCCGGTTTGAGCACGGCCGCACCAAGCACCAGGCTCTCGAGCGACTGGATTTGTACACGACGGAACTTGAGAGCCCGCTTGAGCCCCGGCCACACTCTCGGCTCCATCAGCACGTCATCAGCATTGAGGACCAGGAATCCGCCGTTGGCACGAAGCAACGAGCCGGCGCGAACACGCATGAACGAGGTCGTGGCCTCCCCCGACTGGGTCAGGGTGCGCTCGATGGTGCCGAAGAGATTGGTGTAGGTCGGCTCGGTCTCCATTACCACCGGTCGTCCGCTGACATCGGCGTTGTCGACCACCAGGTTGACGCGCCAGCGCAGGAAGTGGTCCGCCTCCGCCGGCTGCGAATCGTCCTCGGAGATCATGAACAGTCCGAGATTCTCCGCCAAATCGACAGCCACCTGATCGAGATAGGGGTCGACTCGTTCATCGCCTACGGTCTTTCGAATCCGGTCGACCGCCTCCTCGAACGCCGGCTGGAGCAATTTCTTTCGCACGTCTTCCACCCGCTGCTGGACCATGCGGCGGATCTCCGAAACCTCCTGGAACACGTCGCGGAACGTCTCGGTCAGCCGGCCGTGGTTTTCTCGGAGGTTCTCGATCTCCTCGGCCCCGAGCTCCCCTTCCTTTTCGAGCTCGCTGAGCTTCTCCAGAGGTGTCGGCTCCTCCTTCACCACGGGCAGGATCTCGGGACGGGTCACCATCCCCGCCTGCACCTGCACGAGCACGAATCCGGACTCGGTCACCTCCTTTTCGAAGGTTTCGATAAGCTCGCGCTCCTGACGTTGCAGCGGTTCGACCGCTCGCTCAAGCCGCGACCTGAATTCACGGTCACTGAGGATCGCGGGGAGGTTCTCGGAGAGCTCCTCGACGAGATCGTCCATCCCCTCCTTGAGCCGGCCTCCGGCGCCCGCCTCGAGGAAGATCGCGCACGGCTCCTCCGGCTTGCGGAAGTTGAAGACGAAGCAGATGTCGTCCGGCTTCTCGTCCGACTCCGCCAGCCTTTCGACAAAGCTCTTGATCGTGGTCAGGCGGCCCGTGCCGGACAGACCAGTCACGAACACGTTGAAGCCAATCCCCCGCATCGCGAGACCAAAAGCGATAGCCTCCACCGCGCGGTCCTGGGCGACGATCGTCGAGGCCGGTTTGACGGCCGTCGAATCTTTTCGAGGAAGCCAACTCTTCGGACACCGCCAGACCAGCTCCTTCGCGCGGAGTTTTCGGATCATAACTCCTCCTTCGCCGACAATAGCGCCGGTAATAGCGCGATGCCGAGCACGGCCGTCGAGAACGCTCCCAGTATCGCGGCTGCGCCCACCGATCGCAAGCCAGGATAATGGGAAAGTACCAGGGAGCCGAACCCCACCATCGTCGTCAGCGCTGCCACTGCGATCGCCTTGGCGGTCTCCGCCAATGCCTCGTGGTCGCCTCCCGATTCATACCAACGGTGGAGGAGGTGGATGCCGTAGTCGACCCCGATCCCGATGATCATCGTAAGAACAAAGATGTTAAAGAAGTTGAGGCGCAGACCCAGCAACCCCATTGCACCGAGCATCCAGACCATGCCCACAACGAGCGGCAGCAGGCCGAGCAGCGCACGCAACGGTCCGCCGAGGTCCAACCACATGAGGATGAAGACAACGATCATGCCGAGGACCGCCGCCCTGAGAGCGTCGTCCCACACGATCTTTCGAAGCTCCGCCGAGATGATATTGGGCCCCGCCAAAACCGTCCCCGGGTAACGCTCAATGAGAGCCCGGAGGGCCGGCGAGGCGCCTCTCCTCCACTCCCCGACCGGTGGATAAAGATAAATGGCAGCGGAGACCTCGCCGTCGCCGACCGCCACATAGCGGTCCACCACCCGTGCCAGCGGGGTGTCCTCGAGATCGGCGAGTGAGAGGGGCTTGCGCCGATCGAGTGCCGTTACCAGGTGATCGATGCCCTCGCTGAAGGCCGTCGGGTTGAGACCGTTTGACCTCAGCGCCGTCTCGAAGCGACCGCGCACTCCTTCGAGGGCCGGTTCGGCCTCCTCGAGACGAGCGATCAACTCCTCCTGCACCGCTCGTGAGGGGATGATTCCGGCGATGGTGTCGACGCCGACCAGATTCTCCCCGTCCACCAACTTCTCGAGGTGGGGAAGGATTTCTCGACACCCGGCCAGCGCCTCCGTTTCGTCAGCGCCGTCACAGCGCAACACCATCGGCGAAAACCTGAGATCGAAGGCGTCCATCACTTCCTGGCGAAGCTGGATCGCGCGGTTGTCTCCAGACCGCATGTTGCGGAAATCGTCATCCCACTTCAGCCGGCCGATGCCGAATCCGAGGATGAGGGTGATCAAGCAGGCTATGACAATCGTCAATTTCGGCCGCCGCAGGCTCCACCGACATAGGAGATCCGAACCGAAGGAGTGCAGATATAGCGGTCGCTCACCAGTGCGCCCGCGTGGTTGGATGAGGGTGAGCAGCGCCGGTAGAAGCAGGAAGACCGTCACGACGAGGAGGAGAATTCCGGTTCCAGTCAGGAGACCGAGTTCCCAGAGACCGGCGAAATCGGTCACCAGGAAAGCGTAGAAGGTGGCCGCCGTGGTGACAGCACCGAGGAGCACGCCGACCCCCGTGTATCGACCCATGGCGTCCACTGCCTCCTCATTGGAGGCTCCGGATCGCCGCTCCTCGACATAGCGGGCATAGAGAACGATGACAAAATCGATGCCGAGACCGATCACCAGCCCGCCAAAGGCAGAGGTCAGCGAGTTGATGCGGCCGAGTGTGATGGCACCGAAGGCAAAGGTCAGGGCGATCCCGGTCACCAGCGGAAAAAAGGCGAAGACGAGGGCGGCCCGCCTCCTGAAGGCGAGCAGGAACAGGAGCATCACGCCGACCAGCGACGACACCAGCCCGACGATCATGTCCGAGGTGATGAGCCTGGCGTCGTCGAGGGCCACGACGTATCCACCCGTGAACTCCACCTGCGGCGGCTCGTCGCCACCATCCTCGCGCCATGCCTCGCCGACGGCCGCGACCCGCTCGGCGAGACCCTCCATCAGCATTCGATCGAATTTCAGGTCCTGGGCCGGGCTTGTCGGCTTGGCCATCATCAGGAGAAATCGATGTCCGCTGTCGATGAGGCAGCCAGTCTCCGGATCCACCCGCACTCCAACTCCGCCGAATCGGATCTTGGACAAGATCTTCGGCAACAGTCCGGCTGGATCGAGACGAAGGAGATCCTTGGTCACCACACTCTGTGGCGCCACCAGCTGCGCGCGCAATCGTACAGCCGTCTCCTCAAGTCCTTTGTTGTCGAGCTCAGCAAGCACCTCTTCGAGCTCCTCCGGATCCAAGAAGAGTGTCGCGCGATCAAGCAGGGGAACCGCCGCTTCGGCCGTGCTGTCGACCCGATACTCGATCCAGTCGATGAGATCCCAGTCGCGCAGGGACGAGGCCAGTCTATCGACGAAGTCCAGGGTGGTTTCCAGCGATCTTTCCGGATCGAGGTGGACGACTACCAGGAGGGTGTCCACCGACCCGAACCTCGCAACGGTCTCTTTGAATTCCTCGACCACAGGGTTGTTGCGAGGTACGAGCGACAGGATATCAGTCTCCACCTCGACCCGCGAGGCGAGGAGACCGGCTGCGATCCACGCAAGAACGGCCGCCACCACGACCGACCGTGGGTGGAGCCGGCCAAAACGAACCAAGAAAAGAGGCAGCTGCCGGGGCAGCAGACCTCTGCTCACTTCGCATCCTCGGTCAGCACCCCACGATTCTGCCAAAAGTACACAACCATAGAAACGACAGTGAGTAACACCGTGATCCACAGGGCGGTCAGCGCGATGACGTGCCACCGGTCCGAGTTGATGCTGAAGATGAGGATCGAAACGGTGATGATCTGGCTCGTCGTTTTGGCCTTACCAAGCCAGTTGGCGGAGATGGCGACTCCCTTTTCCAGGGCGATCAGGCGGAGGGCTGTGACCGCAAACTCCCGCCCGACGATCAGGGTGACCATCCATGCCGGCGCCTGCTGCAGCTCGACTAATGAGATAAACGCGGCGCTCATCAGCAACTTGTCGGCGATCGGGTCGAGCATCGCCCCGGTCGTCGTGACCTTCTTGGTGCGGCGGGCTATAATTCCATCGAGGGCATCGGTCAGTGCGGCTAACAGGAAGATGCCCAGACCCCAATACTCCTTGTCGGGTATCTCGGTTAGCAACACCACAACCAGGAGCGGCACCAGAAAGATGCGAAACAGGGTCAACGCATTGGGTATGTTCCACACCATCAACTCCTTTGTGGTCCGGCACCCGCCGACCGCCCGAGACTGGCTTGCCCGCCTGCCGACCGCGAGACAGTCCCGGAGTTCAAATGATTCTAGCCGGGAATTCGGCAAGCGTCACCTCGAATTCCAACTTGTCCACACTTCGCAATGCGGGTGACCTCGCACTGCGCCAACCATCCCTCCAGGGAGGCGGGGCAGCGCTGCAGCAGCTGCCGAAAGTGGTTATGTGACACCTGTGTAAACCGGTTCAATGGCCGGGTCTACTGCGACCAACGATGCCGATTGACTGGTCTGCTCCGCCATCTTGGTGATCGGGCGGCCTCGGTCGCACGACAACCGCTGCACCCAGCCTGGGTGATGGCCGTGACGGCCAGCGCGGCGGCCCTCCTCATCGCCGCCGTCGGCATCCTTGTCGCCGAGCTCGTCGAGGTGAGCAGCAGAATCGCAGACCCCCGATCCTCAACCGTCCTCGATGGGATTGCCCTCTCAGGCCAGATCGTCGTCGAAGATGGACGCCCGACAATCACCGTCCACGGGAACCCGGGCGCGCAGGTCTTGGTATTGGTCGAAAACCGGCCGGTGCGGGTCGTCATTCTCGACGATGACGGCCGCGCCGATTTGGATTGTCCCGAGTTCGAGCCCGGAGGCGGCCCGGTGCAACTGGTGACGCTCGCCGGTGTGGCGATCGATCTCGAGCCGCCTCCACCGCCGCCGATCACGCCGACGGCAACCACGACCGCAACCGCGACGGCAACCGCCTCACCAACCGCGACGGCAACCGCGACGGCAACCGCGACGGCAACCGCGACGGCAACCGCCACGCCTACTGCCACCCCAACCGCAAGCCCATTGATCCATCCCAGATCGAGGCCGGCCTCCGCAGGCGCAAGAAACGTCTCCACGCCTGAGATCGCCCCCCCAGTGCTGCAGCTGGTGCGGGACGCCGGCCCACGGATCGCCATCACCTTCGACGGCAACGCGTCTTCCAATCGCACCGGAGAGCTGCTCGATATCCTCCACGAGCACGATCTGAAGGTCACTCTCTTCGTCACCGGCCGCTTCGTCGAAAGGTACCCATCCGTCGTCCGCCGAGCGGTCCTTTCCGGTCACGAGATCGGCAACCATACGTACTCCCACCCCCACCTGACGACCTATGCCGAGAACCGCCGGCATCAGCTGCTCGCCGGGGTGACCCGGGAGAGCTTCCAGGGTGAGCTGCGCCGAACCGAGAAGGCCTTTGCGGCCGCCACCGGCCGCGCCATGCAACCCCTGTGGCGAGCGCCGTTCGGGGAAGAAAACAGTATCCTGCGCGGCTGGGCGCTGGAGATGGGCTACCTGCACGTACGCTGGAGCTCGCTCGAGGGCGCCTCCCTCGATTCGCACGACTGGATCGCCGACGAGCACTCCTCCCTGTACAAGAGTTCCTCCAGGATCATGGAACGCCTGCTCCGATTCCCGCAGCTGGGCGGCGGTATCATCCTCATGCACCTGGCGACCGAGCGTGCCGAGCCACCATGGGCGGAGCTTCCGGTCTTTCTCGAGGCGCTCTCGAAGCGCGGCCTACAACCTACCCAGGTGACCCGGCTGCTCGCCGCCTCCCCGACGTGGCGCCCGTGGCTCCAAAGAGCGCAGAAAAATCATCACAAGGTGAACGGGAAGTGATTTCGGAATTAGGAATGAGGAATTAGGAATTAGGAATGCCGCCCATCCATCCCATCCAGTTTTGAGTTCTTAGTTTTTAGTTTTTAGTTTCCACCCAGCCCTCCCTCGACCTGAACCCTCCACCCGGAGCGTCGAGTCGGCGTGGCGCTGTCGCGGAGGGCCTCGTCGCGAGGGTCGCGAGACGTGGTCAGCTGGCGCGCTTTAGCGTGCCAGATGGCCGCGTATCGCGGGCCGCAGCAGAGGCCCGTAGCGGCAG
>JAOZUP010000167.1 GCA_029938595.1 Thermoanaerobaculales bacterium
CCGGTGACCGGACGCCGCATGCGCACCACCAACCTGCCGTGGGTCGTGGATGCCGATGACCTCGAGCGCTCGACCGGAATCTCGCCGGTCGTACTCATCAACGATCTCGAAGCCACCGGCTGGGGCGTCGTCCGGATGGGGGAGGGCGAGGTCCACGTCCTCAATCCAGGCAGGCCGGGCGCGCGCGGCAATGGCGCGGTGATCGCGGCTGGTACCGGTCTCGGCGAGGCCGGGATCTACTGGGACGGCCGGTCGATGAGGCCGTTCGCCTGCGAGGGCGGGCATGCCGGCTTCTCACCTGCCGACGAGCTGAGCGATGGGCTGCTGCAGTTCCTCCGCCAACGACATGGCGGTCGGGTGAGCTGGGAGCGGGTGTTGTCGGGCCCGGGGCTTGCGGACCTCTACCGCTACATGCTTGAACGAGCCGGGAAGCCGGAGCCCGACTGGTTTGTCGAGGCGGATCGCACGGGTGATCCGACGCCCGCAATCTCCACGGCAGGGCTCGAAGATCGCTGCGATGTGTGCGCAAGCACCATCGAGATCTTCGCGCGCCTCTACGGTGAAGAGGCCGGCAATCTGGCGCTCAAGGTCATGGCGACCGGTGGGGTCTGGGTGGGGGGCGGGATCGCGCCCAAGATCCTCCCCGTGCTCACAGGGGGCGCCTTCATGGAGGGATTCCTCGCCAAGGGCCGGATGCGGAAGCTGCTCGAGTCGATGCCGGTGAGGGTAATCCTCGACGATAGCGCTGCCCTGCAGGGAGCTGCTCACCGCGCCGCAAGCCAGGCGGTGGAAGGTTAGGAGGTGAGGAAGTTAGGAAGTTAGGCAGTTAGGCAGTCAACCCTCACCCCCTCACCTCCTAACCTCCTAACCTCCGTGCACCACAATCGATCCGGAAACCTTGTGGTGCAGGCGTCCCGCCTGCAATGGGATGGGCGGCATTCCGAATTCCCAGCCCTCGCTGAAGCGCGGGTAGAAGGCTCAAGCCGCCCGATCGCCACCCCGCGCCGACATTCCTAATTCCTAATTCCTAACTCCTAATTCAGCCCCCTGCCTCATCCCGGCACGCCCTGTCCCATCCTCGGACATGGTGATGCTCGTCACATGGGCGTGTGAGTTGGCATCGGCCTTGCAGTAAGTGTTGGCGGAGGCGGCCATGAGCAATAACAAAGCGGCACTACGAAGAAGTCAACGGTTCGATGTCAACGAGGAACTCACCGGTCACATCAAACCTACGGTGAAGATCAAGGTCCTCGACATCTCGGAGCACGGTCTGCGTATTGAGTCGCCGGCCGCATTGAGGCCTGCGGAGACATGCGAGGTGACCGTGAAGGCGCCGGGCGGGGCTGTGGTCCTCCGCGGTCGGGTCGCGCGCTGCCGCCTGAACATGGTGAAGCAGGACGACGGGTCGATTGCCAGGGTGTATCACGCCGGCCTCGAGTTCTCCGAAGATGATTGCGGGAGTGAAGAGATCAAGGCGCTGATGTCCGACGTCTGCCTTATCGAACAGCCCGCCGAGATGACGACGGAGTCCCAGTCGGAAACTACAGAAGGAAAGATTGTAAACGCGATGTGATGTCGAGTTCACCATAATCCGCCCTCCAGGTGGACTCGATGTCGAGAACCGCGAGGCCGTTGTGGCCTCGCGGTCTTTTTTTGTTTCCGGTGTAAGATCCTCGGGATGAGGGCCTTCATAGTGGATCAGGGAAACCCGGATGAATTTGTCGTTCGGGTTGAACGGGCGCTCGTCGAGGGCGGGCTCGGCGATTACATCAACATTCGCTTCGAGGAACCAGAGCTGGTTGTGAGTTTCCGTTGGATGGGCTCGTCGGAGCTGAGGTACCGGCTGACGACCGGCGGCGGCGGCTTCGAAGCCCGCTTGACCGACGAGAAGATGTCGGTCTTCCACGCACCCTTCAGACAGCGCTTCGAGGAAAAATTCGATCAGGTGCTCGGAACCGTCGGTGCAAGAACGATCTGACGCAGCCGAATTCTCAATTCTCAATTCTCAATGCCCATTCGGCCTCCCCCGAGCAAAGGTTGAATTACTGGTTTCTTTGGTCGTTGTGGTGGCGGGCCCTGAAGGACCCGCCTACCCAGATTTGCGGGCTCCAGCCGTTGTAGGCGCGTCCTTCAGGGCGCAGGATTCAGAGTCGCCATCCATCTCTCCTCGTGACGAAACCCGGTGAGCAATGCGGGTAAAGCGCCAAAGGCGCGACAGATTCTTAGCCTGGGGCGTGAGCCCCAGGTTCAACGATCAATAAAGATACAAGCCGCGAAGCGGCGACAGACATTCGGACCAGGCTTCTGCAGGTCTGTCGCCGCTTCAAGGCTGGCTGGGGGTGGGTGAAAATTGAGAATTGAGAATTGAGAACTGAGAATTCCTGGTGCCTTACTCCACGTTGCTGAGCACATCAATCAGCTGCTCTACCCTTTGCGCCGAGTCCTCCCCGGCCGGATAGCGGTAGCTGATCGTGAGCAGGCGGTTGCCGGAGGGGTGGATGGTCAGAAGGACCGTCTCTTCCTCCACCACCTCCCCCTCGACGAACCGGCCGCGCGAGTAGAAGGCGGTGCCGAGTGGCCCCTGAAGCTCCTGAGCGCCCTTGTAGTCGCCCTCCGGCAGGCCTTCGATGTGTTCCTGGTGTGCCTTGACCGCTGCCACCAGGTTGACGCCGTCCTGCTCGGGACCAACTGTAAACCACAGCACACCCCCGACGTTTTCGCCTGTTGGCCTCAGTTGGAGGCTGGTGCCCTGATTGTCGGCGACCAGCAGCCCGTCCGGAACGGCGGCCAGGCGAATGTCGAGGTCGAGGTTCTCGACGCCGGGGTCGGGCGGCGGCGCCGGTGGACCCGCGCAGGCGACTAGCGACAATGCGATGAGAACCGGCAGGAATCTTCTCTTGGGGATTGCCACGATCACTCCGCCAGCGCCGGAACCGCAACTCCCTCTTTCATGTTGATCTCGTGATCGGTGGCGCAATGCATGCACCGCATGTGCACCTTGTCGCCGTCGGTTCGGTATTCCAGCTCACGTACGCCGCACGACCCGCAAATGAAGTTCCGCGCGTAACCCCATTCGAAGACGACCTCCTTGCTAAAGGAGGATTCCTTGTCCAGATGCCAGGCAATGTTTTTTATAACCTGGCCTCCACTGGTCGGGAAGGGGGAGTGAAAGTTGAGTTGCAGACGTTGCTTGGCTTTCTTCGACGTCGCCAATCGGCCGCCGCCATATTCCACTTCGTCAATCATTTCATACGGAATCGACTCAAACTTCCCGTCGTTTTCGGAGATGATCCGGCGCGAGGTCAGAAGGAGAGGTCCTTCATCGGAGTCGAGCCGCAGGAACGGAACCTCGTCATTCATCAGAATCGTAGAGAACTCTACGGTGGCGTCCTTCTCGAGCTTGTGCGTTTCCAGGTACTTTTGGGCGCGTTGGACCCATTCCTCCCGGACCTGCGCAGCGTTGATCATCGCCTGCTCGAGGTTGTGGTCCTGCTGCATCTTGAGTAGTTGCTCACGCTCGTACTTTGCAAACACCACGCCGCATTTGCCGCACTCCACGGCCTCTGCCGGCTGACGCTGATTGCACGCTGGGCAGCTTCGGGTGTGCGGGTCCACGTCGACCAGCTCCTCCACCGGAGGTGCGTCGATGGGTCTCACCTCGATCATGATCCCCGCATCCGAAAGGGTGTCGACGATCTTCTGGGCCCGCTCCGTGTCCAGGGCCTCGAACATCGGCAAAATGCCCGAAGGGAAGTTATCGTCAAAATCTGTGGCGGACCGACCGGTCAGAGTCTCAATGGTGGCGGCGAAACGGTGCCGGCCCTGTGCGGACGCATCCTTGAGACCCAGAATGAAGATGTCGTAGGAATGAGTTTCTGCCATAGGGCACCTCGCTTGCATCCAAGTATAGCGGAGGGGCTGAGAACAAATTAGGAATTAGGAATTAGGAATTAGGAATGCAGCGTATCCGTATCATTCAGGTTGGCGGAACAATCGGGAGATGTCTGACCCGAATGGTGGCGGACCCTAAAGGATCCGCCTACCCAGTTTTTCGAGCTCCTACCGTTGTAGGCGCGTCCTTCAGGGCGCGCCCCCCTATGTCAAAACTCCCCGGGGGTGGGAATTCCGGATCAGAGCGGCCGGACCGGCATTCCTAATTCCTAATTCCTAATTCCTAATTCAACCCCATAACCTCCTTTATTCGCGGTACAATGACCCAGATGAGACACCGTGCGATCGCCGTGATCGCCTCCCTTGTTTTAGTCCTGATCGCTGTGATTGTGGCCGCGGCGTCGCCGGCTGACGACCAGCTTGATGGGATTCGCGACCGGATCATGCGCCTCGAGGACCGTCTCGGCCGGCTGAGCGCAGAAACCGAAAGCGTCGCGCGGGAACGCGAGAAGCTCGACGCCGAGCTCGATCTTGCGGACGCGAAGGTGCGCGAGGTCGAGCTGCTCATGAATATCAGCGGCGAGGAAGCCGCTCGGTTGCGAGCCGAGGCCGAAGGTCTGGCGGCGGAGCTCGAGGCACGACGAGAGCTCCTGGATCAACACCTCGAGGTCATGGCCCTCCTCGGGCGTCCGGGACCGAGCCAGCTTTTCTTCGATGCACACCGTGGGGGGGAGCTCGAGAAGGCGGTCGGGACAGTGTCGGTGCTCACCGCGGGGCAGATCTGCCTCTTCGAGGAGTATCACGAGATAAGCCAGCAGCATGCCGCCAGGCTGGCGGAGCTCAGCGCGACCCTGAGCGCTGCGCAGGAGGATGCGCGGACGCTGGAGCTGCGGCGCGATGAGCTCGAAAGCGTGCGAAACCGGGTCGCTCTTCGTCTCAAAAAACTCGAGCGCAGTCGGGAGAGCGCCGATGCGAGCCTCGAGAACCTCCGGGAGCGCGAGGCGGCGCTGGAGCGCCTGGTGGGTGTGTTGGCATCCAGGCAGCGGTTCACCGGGCGGGAAGACATCCGTGGCTACCGGGGGGCCCTTCCCTGGCCGGTCGAGGCAAAGGTGGTTCAAGGCTTTGGACGACAGAAGCAGGCCAAATACTCAACCTACACGGTGTGCAACGGACTGAGGTTTGACGTTCCCGGATCGGCGCCGGTCAAGGCCGTGTTCCCGGGAGTGGTGGCTTTTGCCCGTTTTTTCAAGGGTTATGGAAACATGGTCGTCCTCGACCACGGACACGACGTCTACTCGCTGGTCGCGGGGCTTGGTACAATCCACGTGCGCGTGGATCAGTCCGTAACGATGGGAATGCGCCTGGGGCTCGCATCGCCGCCCGCCGAGGGCGGCAACGTCTATCTTGAGTTCCGGGTTGGCCAGAAGCCTCAGGATCCGAGGCGCTGGCTGCAGTTGAAAGGTGGTTCGTCCTGAAACAGAAGGGTGTCCGAACAATCTTGCTCACCACGTCTCTGGCGGTGGTTATGCTCTTTGCCGGCGTGCTCCTGGCCAGCCGCAACAGCCGGGACGTTCTTTTCCGTGCGCTCGGCAACCTCGCCGAGGTGGTACACCTGGTGGAAAACGAGTATGTCGACGAGCTCAACCAGGAAGCGCTGTCGCTGTCCCTCGATGCGGGTCTGGTGGAGCCGCTGAATCTCTCGGCCGCGGTGCTGCCGGTGGATCAAATCGGCCCCTATCTCGAGTTCGTCGAGTCGCCTCCCCCGTTCGGTCTGGGTCTCACCTCACGGCTGGGCTCTGCTGCGGTGTATTACGTGCTCTCCGGTTCGCCGGCCGAGGCCGCGGGTCTCAACGCCTGGGAGGTGATCGAGCTGGTCGAAGGGGTGAACAGTCGTGGGCGGCCGCTGTGGCAGATCAGACTCGAGCTCATGGAGCGGCAGAACAACGGCGAAACGGTCACGTTGACGGTCTTCGATCGTGATGTCGATGATCGGCGTGATGTGGTGCTCGAGCCGACTCCCTGGAGTCCGCGCGCGGCTACTTCGGAGCTTCGAGGTGACACGACCGTGATTCACATCGAAGGTGTCCCCGAGGACGCCACGGCAGTGGTTGCCGAGCTCATACCCTCCGATGG
Organism: Thermoanaerobaculales bacterium; assembly: GCA_029938595.1. Classification (GTDB taxonomy): domain Bacteria; phylum Acidobacteriota; class Thermoanaerobaculia; order Thermoanaerobaculales; family Sulfomarinibacteraceae; genus Sulfomarinibacter. Next base: position 6,025 of record JAOZUP010000167.1, read on the forward strand.
CGCCCTCATCCTCGATATCCGCGATCTCCGCTGGGGCCTCGAAGGGGAGGTCATCGCGCTGGCGGACAGCTTCGTCAGCGATGGCGTACTCGGCCGATGGCAGGGACGCCGGGCCGGTTCGCGCGAGTACGCGGCCACCGCCGAGGTCGTTTCCGCAACGCCTCCGGTCGTGCTCGTCGGTCCAGGCACCGAGGGGGTGGGGGAGATCCTGGCCGCTGCGTTGCAACGGGCCGGGGCGACTCTCGTCGGCCAAACAACTCGGGGACACGCGCCGTACATGAGCCTCGTGCGCGACGGCAATGTCGCGGTGTGGATGCCGGTCGGCCAGTGGCTGAAGTCGGACGACGAGCCGATCGACGGCAGCGGCGTGGAACCGGATGAGCCGGTCGAAGCTGCCGATCCCGATGCATCCGACGACCCCGTCCTCGAACGCGCGCTTGAGATTCTGGCTGGAAAACTCGAAAAGGCTGCGTAGAAGATGCCAAAGAGACAAAAAGGTACGGGGTCGATTTTGTGGTGCAGCCCGGCCTGTCACGGCGAAGCCCGGAGGGCGAAGCCGGATCCCGGCTGCACAGTTAAATGATTAAATGAACAGTAAGAGACAAAAGAGGGCTTTGGGGTCGTCGTCGCCGTGGTTGATTCTGGCGGTCGTCGTCGCCCTCGTGGTGCTGGCTTCGGGGCTTTGGTACCTGTCTGGTGGTGGCGACGCGGGCGAGCGTGTGGCTATCGAGTCGCGCCTCGTCAATCTGGCGGCCGAACGGGGCGTCGGCGCCGAGGGCATCGTAGCGGACGATCCGATCCGAAAGGTTGACGGCATTTTTGTCCGCACGTGGCGGTTCGAGTTCCCGAACCGCGCCGCTCGCGATGGATTCCTCGGGGATCTCGAGCTCGAAAGCGCAGATCGAAAGACCGAGCTCGTTGTCGCAGATGACCTTTCGTCAGAGGTGGTGCATTTGCGGCTTGGCCTCGAGGCCGAGACCTTCGATCTCCACCTCGGGTTGGCCGCGGTGACACCGGCGGTTCCGCCTACCGCCGCACCGCCGACGCCGAATCCGAGCCCTACCCAGCGGCCGAAGCCGGCGCCCGATGCGCGTGGACGACTGGCGATACTCCTGGACGACGCGGGTCAGAAGCTCGATCTGCTACAAGCGGCTGCAGCCCTGCCGAAAGAGATCGGGTTTGCCATTCTGCCGTTTCTGCCGAAATCCGCCGAAACCGCCGAAGCGCTCCATGGATCCGGGCACGAAATCTGGCTTCACCTGCCGATGGAGCCCAACACCTACCCCGCTGACAACCCCGGGCCCGGTGCCATCATGATGTCCATGTCCACCACCGAGCTGCGCACCGCAGTGCATGCTGCGATTGACGACGTCCCGCACGCGGTTGGGGTCAACAACCACATGGGGTCGAAGGTCACCTCCAACCTCAAGACGATGACCTGGATCATGCAGGAGCTCAAGGCCCGCGACCTGGCCTTTATAGACTCGCGCACAACGAGCCGCACGGTCGCCGAGGTCGCGGCCGTGGGCCTGGGCGTGCCGGCCAATCGGCGCCACGTATTTCTCGACAACGAGCGCGACCCGGCGGCCATCCGGCGCCAACTCGCGGAGGCGGTGTTCCGGTGCCGAATGGAGGGCGAGATCATCGCCATAGGGCATCTGGATCCGGTTACGGTCGAGGTGCTGGCCGAGGAGCTGCCCGACATCTCCAAACGTGGTGCGGACCTGGTGAGGCCATCAGCACTGGTGAAGTGAAGCACATCGAATTAGGAATTAGGAATTAGGAATTAGGAATGCCGGCCCGGCCACCCATCCTCTCTGAATAGGTTTTTGGCGTTGGGGGGCGGGCCCTAAAGGACCCGCCTACGGTGTCTTGCGAGCTCCAACCGTTGTAGGCGGGTCCTTCAGGGCTTGATCGTGGTTTGGTCTCGTTTTCCTGGGGCTCACGCCCCAGGCTAAATGTCTGTCGCCGCTTCGCGGCTTGATGGATTGGCGTCCTGCATTCCTAATTCCTAATTCCTAACTCCTAATTCTTCCTATGCCAGACGGCTCCGTGCGGCGTATCCTCCACGACAATCCCCAACTCGGTGAGGCGGTCGCGGATTTCGTCGGCGCGGGCGAAGTCTCGGGCGGCTCTTGCTGCGGTGCGTTCTTCGACCAGGCCTGAGATCTCGTCGTCGGTCTCGAGTGCGCTCTCCTTCGTGGGGAAGATGTCGAGGACCGAGTCGAAGAGGTTCAGAGATTCGGCGATGGCTTGGCGCACCGCGTGAGAGATCCCGCCGCCGTCGAGGGCCGTGTTGATCCGGCGGAGCAGGATATGGAGCGCACCCAGGGCGCGGGCGGTGTTGAGGTCGTCGGCCAGGGCGTCGCGGTAGTCGCGGGAGAACTCCTCGACGGCCTCGATCTCGAGTTCCCCCACCTCCGCGGGCGGGCTGTGATCCAGTCGGCGAAG
>JAOZUP010000168.1:0-1820 GCA_029938595.1 Thermoanaerobaculales bacterium
GATTACCGCGGTCCTGGAACCGAAGAGCAAGGTCACAGATTGGCACGAGAATTGCTCAAATGTGGAAGCGTGGAACGATCGCCCGGCTCGCATCGACCCCTCGGGTCTGCCGCGGGACCGACCGAAGATGAACCGGAACCGAAAAATCAATCTCTGGGAGGTACGACATGAAAAGGAACCTGATGATTCTGGCGCTGAGCATGACCGCAGCGACCTTTGCCTTCGCCCACGGTGGTGGGATGGGTAGCGGCGGCATGGGTGGCAGCGGCGGCATGATGTCCGGCGCCGGCATGATGATCGTCGCCGACGACAGCAGCCTGCTGGTCACAAACATGGATATGTCGGGGATGATGGACGGCTCGGGCTCGTCCGGCATCATCGACCGCGATCTGGTCAACATCGACAAGAACGGCAACGAGCGCTGGCGCGTGAGCTTCACCGACGGTTGGCCGATGATGCCGACAACCGACGGCGACTTGGTGGTGGTAGTGCTCGTGAGCGACTGGTTCATGGGTGGCGACGGATCCGGCGACCACGGCAACCCCGGCGGCGGCATGGGTGGCGGCATGGGCGGCGGCATGAAGGCCTTCGGCACCAAGGACGACGAGGATGATGACACCGTTGTTGTGGTCGGTCTCGATGTGGCGACAGGTACCGAACGATGGCGCCAGAGCTTCACCGGCGACATGGGCTCGATGGTTCAGTTCACTCCCGACGGAACACAGATCTACCTATCCCTCATGGACGTCGATGGCGACCACGGGGTCGGGATGGGTTCGATGAATCAGGGCCAGTCATCCGGCGTCGGCATGACAGCGTCGACCACGATCGTCGCGCTTAATCGCAGCGGCGTCGAGCAGTGGCGCCTCGACCTCAGCTCGTCTGACAACGGCGGGAGGTGAGCGATGCGCAAGCTGATTCCGACTCTTGTATTGGCGGCCCTGCTTGTGGGTACGGCGACGCCGGCTCTGGCGAACTCCGGCGGCCACCTAGAGGGCTACGTGCCGGCGGTGGCCCACGTCGAGGGCAAGTTCGACGCCTTCTGGACAACCGACGTGTGGATCTACAAGCAGGGGGCGACCGTGATTCACCTCTGGCTCAACGCGCCAGGCCAGGACAACACCGATGGTGAAAGCGTGGTTGTCCCGCTCGACGAGTCGGTGGTTTTTCTGCCCGACGTTGTGGCTTCCGTCTTTGGAACCGAGGGCTCGGGTAGCCTCCACTACCTTGCCGATGGCCTTGTGACGGTGACCAGCCGTACCTGGACTCCCGGACAAGAGGGCGGCAGCTACGGTCTGTCACTCCCCGGACGGCCGATCACGTCGGCCTCGATTCCGGGCACCGGTCAGGCCGGCGCCCAGCGCGTTGTGGTCAACAAGGACTCGGACTTCCGCGCCAACTACGGTTTGGTCAACGTGTCTGCGGTTCCGGCCACGGTGCTGGTGGAGATCTTCACCGCCGACGGCGAACCGGCCCCTGGCAACAACACCTCGTTCACGGTCAATCTGGACCCCTTCGGCATGACCCAGATCAACGACATCCTCAGGCGGGTCGCCGGCGGTGACCAAGACGGCCTCATCATTCGCGCCAGCGTGACATCGGTCGCCGGAGCGATCCTGAGCTACCTCACCGACGTCAACAACACGACCAACGACAGCTCTTATCAGGCGGGTTTTCGATTCTCGTTCTGACGGTGAGAAACACAGAGTAGAATCCTGGGCAGGCGGCGGTCCGAATCCGCCGCCTGCCCGACCACGGAGGTACGACATGGCAAGTCGCTATGCACGCGTCAAGGAGCTGCCCGAGAGGGATTACGACCC
>JAOZUP010000168.1:1830-7010 GCA_029938595.1 Thermoanaerobaculales bacterium
TGCATCCTCACCGAGATCGACGTCAAGGCGACGTTGAAGAAGAAGCTCGACGTGGATTTCAAACGTTACGTGATCCTCGGCGCCTGCAACCCCACGTTCGCGCACAAGGCCCTCACCGGCGAGCCCCTGCTCGGCGTTCTCCTACCCTGCAACATGGTGGTGATGGAGCGCGACGGCGGCGGCGTTATCGTCGCCGGCTTCAAGCCGACGGCCGGTTTCTCTCTGGTGGACAATCCGGAGGTCATGCCGATCGCCGAGCAGGTCGAGGAGAAGATGCGGCGAGTGCTTGACCGATTGGGGTGAGACGATCTACGCGAGAATGTTCAGCGCTTCAAACCCTTCGGCCGCCATCTTCTGAGGTGACGTGCAGCTCCGGCGCAGATTACTGGCGGTCAAACAGCCGCCGCAACCGGGGTGAGGTGAGGGCAGCGAGCGTGAACCCGCTGAGGATCGTGACCACCCCGAGCGTAGCGGCGACCTGCAGCCACCAGGTGTTGAAGTCGTCACGGTCTTGATAGTCCATGACGTGGAGCATCCAGAAGAGATCGAACCAACGCCAGCGATCGTTGCGCCGGGCGGTCACCACGCCCCGCTCGACCGAGACGTAGAGACGGGTGTCGAGAGGGTGGTCGAAGCTCACACGGTAGGCGGGGAGCGGTCTTCCCCGATACTCGTCCGCGGACCCGACCTCGGTGATCAGGGCGACATCCGCGACCGGAGCGTCGAGGACAAAATCGGCACGAGCGATAGCGATCGCCTCGTCCTCTGTGATCGGTGAGCGGAGTCGGCCGGTGAGTGTATCGGCGAGCACCCAGCGGCTCCGACCACCATCGTCGTAGGCGATTTCATAGACCCCATCGCCGAGGTGCGGCCGGAGGGTCACGGAACGAACCTCCATCCCGGGCCGCCTCGCGGTGAGCTCCGCGAGGGCGGGCGCGGGCGACACTGGCGGGACGGTGAGCTGAAGGAACGGCGGCTCGGACGCTTCGGTCTCCCCACGCACCTTCTCAATCGAGTTGAGGCTGAAGAACAGCCCGCCGGCTGTCCACAGCAGGAGCTGCACGCCCACGAACAGGCCGAGGTATCTGTGGATCTTGCGATAGCTGCGAACGTTCATGGAGAACTCCCTTCCAGGGTTGCCCATTGTGCCCGATCAGGCAGCAAGGTCGAGCAATCTCAGTACTCCTCGGCGAACCGGTTCATGGCCTTCTCCCTCGGAAACTCGATTGTGTTGAAGACTCGCCCTAGAAATAGATACGCACCAACCCAAAAAGTTACACACAGGACCCACAGGGCCGAGGTCGGCAGGGGCAGCCAGTGGGCGAGGGTGTGGACCCCGATAGAAATCAGCGCGCCCACATACCAGACCTGGGTGAAATCCAGGAGACGGGCGGCGGATACGGCGATGGCGATCACGACGAGGAAGATGATGAAGCCGAGCGCAACCCATTTGAAGACCTTGCGGTGGACCGAAGAGCCGAACTGGAGCAGGGCCGTGAACATCAGCGTCGTGCCGGCGAGCGTGAGCAACAGAAGAGCAACGGCGGCCGTACGGATCCGGTCGTGGGAGAGACGGCCGCGGGAGATATCGAGGGTGAAGGCGCCCCGCTCGGCGCCGCCCGTGATGTTCGGAGGAGCTTGATAGTCCGGCTCTGAGAGCTCGGCCGGCAGCGGGATGCCATAGACCGCTTCGACGGCGCGCCGCATCTGGAACTCGACGAAGCGGGGCGAACTCTCCGGCCCCACCTCGTAAGGGTCGTAGAGCGAGATCGCCCAGCCGCGCCATAGCGGTCGCGCGCGCGGCGTGAAGCTCTCACTCCAGGGGGCGGTCACGGTCGGCGTGCGGCCGTCGCGACTGAGCTCCAGGTACTCCCACGGTACCTCGACGCAGCATCCGTCGAAACGGACCTGGGTGAATGGGCTTGGATTGAGTACGAAGACGGTCAACGCGATCCCGGCTCCGAAAGCCGCCGAAACGATGATCGGCCCGACGGTGTGCAACCACAGGACCCGTCGCGAGATGGGCAGCGGATCGTACGGCTTCATCCCATCGAGGGCGGACTGCAGCAGCGGCAGGTGGTAGCTCAACAGAAAAAATAGTGGGAGAAAGGCGTTGGTGCCCTTGAAGAACTCGGCTGTCACCACCGCCGCCGATGCAACGACGATGAGGAGGAGGATCCACCTCAGGATATGTGTTCCAAGACCCCTGAAGATGACCCAGTGGAGACCGAGGACCGGGTGATTGCGGTCGCCGGTAGAGGTTTTTTCCCAGCGCGGCTTTATGGTGTCGGTGGCGACGTCGTCGGTATGGGTCCACAACTGCGCCTGGCTCTCTGCCACTGTCGGCCCGATGGAGAAGGTCGATGGAAGTCGGAGAACGAGCCAGACACCCAGGGCGAGAGCGAGGATAAGGAGCACCATCGTGCCTGCGATCGAGGAGATCGCCACAGCCGAAAGAATCAGGATGATGGAACCGGAGAAAATGACATAGACCACGTACGGGGGGGTGATGGGGATACGTTCTCGTTCGGACTGCGGGAGCTGAAAGACGAAGAGCATCAGAACGACCGTCACCGCCGCCCGCGCGGCTGCCAGCGCGATGAGCGGATTCATGGTGACCTGCTTGGTGGCGAGGTCCACGGAGAGACCCATGGTGGCGGCGAGCGCCCATACCGAGACCAGACCGACGCCGACCAGAGAAGCCGTCCGCACGACCCACACGTGGCGGGTAGAAAGGGGCAGTCCCAGGGCGAGGCGGCTCGAGCGTGTCCAGGCGTTGGCGCTGAGCACCAAAGTCACCACAAACACGGTCAACACGAGGTACATGGGCGCGAAGCCGCCCGGCAGATCGTCGTCGGCGAGCTCAGCGATGTGTTTTCCGAGGACGGTCGGGACTCGCATGAGGAGCCCGACGACCAGGGAAGAGCCGATGGCCCGCAGGAGCCCGCCGCGGGCGGGGTCCTGGCGAAACAGGGTCAAGGTGGCGCTCATCGCTCCCCTCCCGCGATCTCGATGAACATCTCCTCGAGCCCGGCGGTGCGGCAGCGGGCGTCGGTAATGCCGAGGCGCGCCGCGATCAGTGCGCAGGCATCGTCAGGATCGAGCCGGAAGACCGCGTGCACGGCGTCGGTACGGCGGCGAACGCCCAGGCATTCGGGCAGGGCCAGGAGAGCGTCGCTCGTGCCCTGGGGACGGTGGGGGACGAGGGCGATGGAGAACGACTCGTGAAGCTCGTCGATGGAGTTATCGATCAGCACCTTCGACTCGTGCAACATCACGACCCGGCTCGCCAATCGCTCAACGTCCGAGAGATAGTGCGACGAAAAGAGAATTGTGGTTCCGGTTTCGACGAGAGCCTGGATAGCGGTTTCGAGGAACTCTCGTCTGGCGAGGGCGTCGAGGCCGCCGGCCGGCTCGTCGAGAAGCAGCAGCTCCGGCCGGTGGCACAGCGCGCACAGCAGCGCCACCTGCCGAGCCTGGCCCTTGGAGAGCGTCTTGATACGGGCGTTGGCTGGGATGGCAAAACGCGTGGCGAGCTCGCGTGCCATTTCGTCGTCCCACGACGAGAAGAGTCCGCGGTGGAGTTCTACCACCTCGTGCACGTTGAGGAAGGCGGGCAGGATCTGGTTCTCGGACACGAAACCGACCCGGCGCTTGACCTCGACCGGCTGCCGGTGTGGATCGAGCCCGAAGATCTTCACCGTTCCCCGCTGTTGATGGAGCATCCCGATGGCGATATGGATGAGGGTCGTCTTCCCGGCGCCGTTGCGGCCGAGGAGGCCGACGACCTCGCCGGGCGCCATTGTGAGGTCGACGCCATCGAGAACCGGAACCCCGGCTTCGAACGAGCGGTGGATGTCGTACATCTCGAGTACGTTCATGATTGTTCCTCCTCGGACGCTTCCTCCAGGAGCTCGCCGTAGACCCTCAGCGCTTCGTCATTCTCGAGACCGAGCTGGAGGGCCGCTCGAACCGCATCGGTGAGGCTCGCGCGCAGCCGGTCGATCTTCTCTACCTCGAGCTCTTCCGGGTCCAGCTCCCTCACCACCAACGGCCTTCCGGGCCGCCGTTCGAGCACGCCGTCGCGCTCGAGGAGGTTGTAGGCCTTCGAGATGGTCATCGGGTTGACGCCGAGTTCGGCCGACAGCGATCTGGTGGCCGGCAGCTCGTCACCCGGCTGCAGCAGCCCGCTCGCGATGTGGAACCGCACCTGATCCATCACCTGCCGAAAGACCGGAACGCCGCTCGAGGGATCGACCACGATCAGCATCGCAGAGGGTTCCATGCTGGCGGCTGGGCGGTTGTTTTGAAATTCATCGGTTGCTCCATAGCGTATCAGTGAAGTAATACGCTATGACACAAGATAAGTTTCAGGATTTGGTTTGTCAAGCATTCGATTGTGGGAGCCAGAGATCACAATAGACATCTTGACATCAAATGAAAGAGGCATCATGATGTCTACATGAGAACCACGCTGACCCTCGAGGATGATTTGGCGCGTCGGCTCAAGAAACTCGCGAGGAGTTTGGACAAGAGTTTCAAAGCCGTTGTGAACGAGACGATCCGGAAAGGTCTGAGCTTGGGGGACCTTCCACCGGCCGATCAGAAAGATTTTGCGGTGCGGCCCAAGGCCTGCGGGTTCCGATCCGGCATCGATCCGACAAAGCTCAACCAGCTGTACGACGATTTGGAGATGGAGGATCTTCGTGGGGACGTGGGTCCCCGGGTGAACGAGCCGTGATTATCCCCGACATTAATTTGTTGGTTTTTGCCTACAACAGCGATGCGCCCCACCATGAGGAGTCACGACTTTGGTGGGAATCGTGTCTGTCGGAGTCGAGCAACGTGGGCTTGCCTTGGGATGTCGTGCTCGGTTTCGTGCGCATCATGACGAGCAGGGTCGTGCTGACTGATCCGATGGAGCCGCTCGAAACCCTTGCCCACGTTCGCTCATGGTTTGAACGACCGCAGGCGCGAGTGCTGGTGCCGGGTCCACGTCATCTCGACATTCTGACCGAGATCATGCACGCATCACGAGCCTCCGGGCGGTTGACGACCGACGCCCACATCGCCGCAATGGCGATCGAGAACCAGGCGGAGCTGCACTCGAACGACGCGGATTTCTCACGCTTCCCGGGCCTGCGGTGGATCAACCCGCTCAGCGGGTAACTCGCTCTTTC
>JAOZUP010000168.1:7110-8446 GCA_029938595.1 Thermoanaerobaculales bacterium
AGGGGCGACAGACTCAGTTTGGTCGCATCACCCACTGATCACTGATTACTGATTACTGTATGGGCGGGTGATTGGTGATCAACGCGACGTTGCGGCGACTCGCATGAGTTGTGGCCACGATCTCCACCTTCTCCCGGATCCCTGGCGGAAGCTCGTCGAGGCGTTTGGCGTTGGCCACCGCCCAGACCCGCGCATCCTGATCGAGGTGACGGGCCAGGTCGCTGGAGTCGTTGGTTTCGATGGTGTAGATGCCGTTGGTGTAGAAGGCGTAGTGGATGGGCAGATTGCCGAGATCGAAGGCCAGGACCTCGTGGCCGGCGGCTCGTGACTCGGTTGTCTCCTCCGCGATGACCTCCGCGAAAGCGCGGCTCGACTTGAAGGCGTCGGCCATGGGCAGCACGACCGAAGCAACGAAGAGGTAGGCGGCGGCGAAACCGGCGGCTGGGAGAACAGCCGCGGCGAAGAGATTCTTCTTGACGACGGCCCACAGGGTGGTGAGCCCGGTGGCGAGGAGAACGCCCGCCAGCACGTAGATCACCCAGGCCGGGACCTCGTCGACCCGCTGCGCCGCAAATGGTGCCGCCCCACCAAGGAGGATCAGAAGACCAGCCAGGAGGGACTGGCCGGCCGTGAGCCACCGCCTCGAGATGGCGGGCGCCTCGTCCCAGCCCAAGACCGCGCCTACGAACCTCGCCGTCATCAGCGCGAAGGCCGGGAAGGCAGGCAGCACGTAGAGGGTCCGCTTCTCGGTCGAGATCGAGAAGAAGAGCACGACAAAGACCACGGTGACAATGAGAAAACGGTCGTCGCGATTGCGGCGTTTCCAGGCCAGTACGAGGGCGCCCGGAATCAGGTAGGTCCACGGCAGGAGCTGAGGCGGTAGGACCTTGGCGTAATACCACCACGGCTGGGCGTGGTGCATCCCGTGCAGACCGCGATCGACAAAGTGCTCTCGCAAAGCGCCCCACACCGAGTACTCGGCCGGTCCCCACAGGGTGGCCGCCGCCACCCACGCACCACAGATGAGGGCGAAGAGGAGAGGTCCGGAAAACGGGGCAAAAACGCGCCAACGACCGATCTCGCGATCCACGGCGAGGGTCACCAGGGCGATGCCGAGGGGCAGCAGCAGCCCGACCGGCCCCTTGGCCAGCACCGCAAGGGCACCGGCCGCCCAGAAAATCAGGCCGGCTCGACGTCCGTCCAGGTCACCTGCGCGCCAGAATGCAAAGGCCGAAAGCGCCACCCAGATGAGGCAGCACATCACGGCATCGATCTGGACCGACCGCGCCTTGTCCCAGAACATGTAGCTGGTAGCCAAGACGAATGCGGCGAGGAC
>JAOZUP010000169.1:0-4380 GCA_029938595.1 Thermoanaerobaculales bacterium
TCCTACAGCGGTATTCGGCCCCCTTTGTAGGCGGGTCCTTTAGGGCCCGCCACCATTCGCTACTTCCGCGGTCTCCACAAAGAGAAGGTGATGACAGGCCCACAACAATTGACAAACAAGACTGAATTATTTGAGAAAAGATCCGCGTAGCAGTCTCAGTTTTGACATATAGAGCCTCGAACTTTATCATTTCATGTAACGACGGAAGGCAACAAAACCGATGACTACGAGCCGAGAGGCGATTGTTCGTCGAGTGACCAATGGGTTCGAGAGAATGCCCGTGCCGCGGACGGAGCGGCTTCGGCTCGTTGCGGATTGCGTGCTGCAACTGAATAGAAACCAGAAAAACCGGATTGGCTCCAGCCCGTCACGGGCGGGAAAGACCAGCGTCGGGATTGGGCCACGGCCCAGTGGTGGTGCAGTCTCGTAGCGAAGGGGGAGGGGAGTTTCACCATGTTGCGAGGAAGCTGCGCGGTTCTGTTCTCGGCTGTCTTGATCGTCCTGGGCTCGGCACCAGTGGATTCGGCGGACTACTCGTGCACCAACTGTTTCGACCACGTGTCGGCCGGCGGTGATCATTCGTGCGCTGTGCGGGAGGATGGCTCGGCCACGTGTTGGGGGGATGACTACGACGGCGAGTCGACGCCGCCTTCCCTGGGAGACAACTGGGATTTCGTCCAGGTTTCGTCGGGGGGATTTCACACCTGCGCCGTCGTCAAATGCACTCCGCCCCCCGGCCTATTCTGCCCCATTGGCAATGTCAGCTGTTGGGGGAGAGACAGCAATGGCCAGGCATCGCCGGTTATCAACCAGTCGTTCAGCCAGGTCTCTGCCGGCCTCTATCACACCTGCGGCGTGACTGGTGGCTCCATCGACTGTTGGGGCGACGATTCCAATGGCCAATCCAGCCCGTCCTCGCCGCCGGCCGGCCACGAGTACATCCAAGTGTCTGCCGGTGGGTTTCATGCGTGTGCCGTCTCCGAATGCACCGCGATGGCCTGTCTCCAGACAGCCAACGTGAGGTGTTGGGGACAGAATCTTGACGGCCAGACAACGGTTCCCGGGTTATTTCTCCAGGTCAGCCGGGTCTCGGCAGGGGGATATCATAGCTGCGGCGTGAAGACTGACGAATCCATTGTCTGTTGGGGCAGAAACACGGACGGCCAGTCAACGCCGCCTGCAGGATCTTTTCAGCAAGTCTCGGCGGGTGCAAAACACACCTGCGCCGTGAAGACCGACGGGTCCATCGTGTGCTGGGGCTCCGATGCCTACGGCAAATCGACACCGCCTTCAGGACCTTTCCAGCAGGTCTCGGCGGGGCAATATCACACCTGCGGAAAAAGACCCGACGGCTCCGTGGCTTGTTGGGGCCAGGTAGACAACAGCAAGACGCTGCCCACCGCCGGGCTGTGCGGCCTCTACCGCGGCGACTTCGAGGAGGGCGGCGACTGCCGGTGGAGCAACGGGAGTCTGCCGTGCTGGAGCGCCGACTGCGACAACGACGGATACGCCTCTCGCGACGCTGCCGGCTACTGCAGCAGCTCGTCGCCAATTACGGCGCCCGCCGAGTGCCCAACCGGCGCCTGGACCGACCAGCCGGCAGCGTGCGGAGCGTACGACTGCCTGGACGACAACGCGGATGTGAATTCCGGCCAGGCATCCTACTTTGAAGAAGGCTATGGCACAACGGGGGGGCTACCTGACCGGTTCGATTACAACTGCGATGGTGTGGAGGGCAAGGCGTACACGATCATGAACACGGGTGCGCTCTGTTGCATACACAACCCGTTGTTGCAACGGTGTGAGGTGGTAGTGGCACCAGGCTGCGATGAATTTGCTGGGTGGGACTCTGCAACGGTCACCGAATTGCCGGGTTGCGGAGAAACCGCGGACTTCGTGACCTGCGGCCCGGGCTTGCCCCCCCTCGAGTGTACCCAGATAATCGTCGAGAGGACTCAGACCTGCCGTTAACCGAATAATGGCCCGATACCCCGGCACATGATGAAGCAGGTGCCCACGTAACCCGGTTAGAAGAGCGAGTTTGACGCAAGAACGACCGCCAATTGAGAAAAAGACTTGCGCAAATGCTCAAGCAATGAGGTCAGCCGGGAACGCGTGATAAAATTCAAGGGTCAAGACGCTATTCCGCGTGATCCAATAACCGGCAAGGATGCCTGGGAGGCTGTTATGCATTTTTCGGCTAGGTCTATTCGTTTGACGTCGTGCGCTCTGATCGGAGTCGGAGTGTTGTTTTGTTGGACATCTCCTGTCGCCGCGCAGTGCTACGACATGTTCTTGCCGGGACCTGCGATGACAGGTGACACCGGCGGTCACGCAAACACAGGTTTGCAGCTGATACCAAACAAAGATATCTCGTTGACTTCCTTTATTTTCAACAACCAGGGGCATGCGGACACCGTCTACCTCGTGCGTGTATCGGACGGGGTCGTGCTGTATTCCAAAGCAACGCCCGCGGGGTCGCCGGCCTACACGGTGAACGTGGACTGGGACCTCCTGAAAGGGGAAACCTACCGCCTGCTCGCTACCACGTTATCCAACGGGCGTTGGACCCCCTTTTCATCGTTCCCGTACAGCAACTATAACCTGGTGGTGCAAGGGACGTGGGCTGGTGATGAACTGCACACCGATTGGTGGTTCCATTTCACCAGCCTGAGAACCGAGTGCTCCGTCTGCACACCAAGCGTCATCTCAGGGCCGACACTCACAGAGCCCATCGTCGGCTGGGCGGACTCCGGGCTCTCTCTGACGGCGACCGCGAACACCAGGCTGAGATCGTTCAGGTTCCTCAACCAGGGAGCGCACGATACCATCCAACTGATCCGCGAGTCCGATGGTGCGGTGCTGCATCGGGCGACGACCCCTGAGGGGGAGAGCGACTACGTGGTAGTTGTGGACTGGGGTCTGCTGGCCGGGGAGACCTACCGATTGATTTCCGTGGAGGAGAGCAACGGGCGATACGTAAACTACACGGCCTGGCCGGTCGTCAACGGTGATCTCGTCATAAACGAATCCTGGGGCCTTGGTGGTGGAATGGACGATTTGTATTGGTTCAAGTTCACGGACCTGAAGACCCGGTGCGGGCCCTGTCCGTTTGACACGGTGTACGGCGTGCCCATGCCAAACGCAATCGTTGGCTGGGCGGAGTCCGGCATCTCGATCACCGCCGATGTCACCACGACCCTGAGGCGGTTCACCTTCAACAACATGGGGGCCGCCGACACCGTCCAACTCCTCCGCGCAAGCGACTCCGCCATCGTCGGTTCGGTGGCGACTCCGGCCGGCGAGACGGTGTACGAGGCCGTCGTGAATTGGCAGATGTGGGCGGGCGTGACCTATCACCTGATTTCCGTCGCGGAAAGCAACGGCCGTTACGCCAATTTCTCTGCCTGGCCGTTGAGCAACTCCATGGTCACCATCAACGGCTCGTGGGGGCACGGCGCCCCACAGAGCGTGTATTGGTTCAACTTCACCAATCTGCTCATGACATCGAACTGCAGCATCTTCGAGTGCGATTTCGAAACCAACGATCTCTCTGACTGGGCGGCCACCCCGGGAGTAGATTGCGGAGGGTGGGAGTGGAACGGCGCATGCTGGTACACGTCGAATTGCGAGAATATGTCGTGCAATCAGACGTGTTCCGAGCACGGAGGGTTCGATATCGCAGGATCGATCCACACGGGCAGCAGGGTGGGCATCCATTACTGGCCGGAGAAGGCGCTCGCGACCAACTGGGAAGAAATCGAGTGTTCGTCAACCGACAACGACAAAAATTGGGGCGCGAACGGAGGAACCCCCGACGGTGACTGGCTCCATCCATCGTGTTACGTAAATTGCGCCTGCAACAACTGACACTCGACCGGCGACGAGGTAAGTAAACCGATTTGCCCCAAGGTGCCGCACATCACGGCTCGCAGGGCGAGCACGGGTTTACCATGGAGATGTGACCGAGGAGGGTTTCAGCATGTTTCGCAGCATTGGCGCGGTCGTGTTCTCCATCTTCGTGATCAGCCTGGGTGTGGCAGCAGTCGAGTCGGCGGATTACTCCTGCACAAACTGTCTCAGCGAGGTGTCGGTAGGCGAAAGCCACACCTGCGGCCTGAAAATCGATGGGACAGTTGCCTGCCGGATATGCCGATCGGAGCGCCGTGCCTGGTCCTGACTGGACCGGGCTGCGACCCCCCGGGTTGGGACACAGCGACTGTCTCCGAGGTGCCGGCGTGCGGAGAAATTGCCGATTACCGGACCTGCGAAATGGTCAATCTCGCCTGTATCCAGACGGTAACCCAACAGATCCAGTACTGCCGATAGGTTCGTCGTCATCGATTGGTTGGGCAGGCAATGATCTCTTGCTTGTGAGGG
>JAOZUP010000169.1:4390-8417 GCA_029938595.1 Thermoanaerobaculales bacterium
GTAGCGCGCAGCGGGAAGTCGGAAGGGCGAAGCCCCATGGTGCAGGCGCCCCGCCTGCATGGGCTCGTGGGCAGCCCGCCACTATTCGCTGCCAAAATCTCCGGGCGTTTCTAAAAAGAGAAGGTGACGACAGACCCGTCGAAATTGACAAACAAGACTGTATCATTTGAGAAAAGGTCCGCGTAGCAGTCTCAGTTTTGACATATATCATCTCGGTTTCTATCATTATAGAGTCACGAGGGAAGGCAACAGAACCGATGACTACGAGCCGAGAGGCGATTGTTCGTCGAGTGACCAAAGGGATCGAGAGAATGCCCAAGCCGCGCACGGAGCGGCTTCGGCTCGTTGTTGATTGCGTGCTGCAGTCGAATAGGAACGAGAAAAACCGGATTGTCTCCAGCCCGTCACGGGCGGGAGAGAACAGCAGCGGGATTGGGCCACGGCCCAGCGGTGGTGCAGTCTCGTAGCCAAGAGGGAGGGGAGGATCTCACCATGTTGCGAGGAAGCTGCGCGGTTCTGTTCTCGGCTGTCTTGATCGTCCTGGGCTCGGCACCAGTGGATTCGGCGGACTACTCGTGCACCAACTGTTTCGACCACGTGTCGTGTGGCCGCAATCACTCGTGCGCAGTGCGGGAGGACGGTTCGGTCACGTGTTGGGGGTACGGCGGCACCGGCGAGTCGACGCCACCTTCCCTGGCGGACAACTGGGATTTCGTCCAGGTCTCGGCCGGGGAATATCACACCTGCGCGGTCGTCCACTGTACGGAGGACCCTCCCCTCGTCTGCCCCGTTGGCAATGTCAAATGTTGGGGGAGTGATACCAATGGCCAGGCATCGCCGGGAGCCAACGACCGATTCAGCCAGATCTCCGCCGGCGGGTATCACACCTGCGGCATGACCGGTGGCTCCATCGACTGCTGGGGCAACGATACCTATGGCCAAGCCAGCCCGCCCTTGCCGCCGGTCGGCCACGAGTTCATTAAAGTGTCTGCCGGCTACTTACATACGTGTGCGGTCTCCGAGTGTGCGGCGCCCCCCTGCATCGAAGCAGCCAACGTGACCTGTTGGGGAAGTGATCTACAAGGTCAGTCAACGGTTCCCGGGGTGAATCCCCAGTTCAGCCAGGTCTCCGCGGGGGAAAACCACACCTGCGGCGTGAAGGATGACGAATCCATTGCCTGTTGGGGCAGCAACAGCCAGGGCCAGTCAGCGCCGCCTGCAGGATCTTTTCAGCAAGTCTCAGTGGGGCTAATTCACACCTGCGGAGTGAAGATCGACGGGTCTATCGCGTGCTGGGGCCACGACTTCTACGGCCAATCGACGCCACCCTCAGGATCTTTCGAGCAGGTCTCGGCGGGGCAATATCACACCTGCGGAAAAAGACCCGACGGCTCCGTGGCTTGTTGGGGCCAGGTAGACAACAGCAAGACGCTGCCCACCGCCGGGCTGTGCGGCCTCTACCGCGGCGACTTCGAGGAGGGCGGCGACTGCCGGTGGAGCAACGGGAGTCTGCCGTGCTGGAGCGCCGACTGCGACAACGACGGATACGCCTCTCGCGACGCTGCCGGCTACTGCAGCAGCTCGTCGCCAATTACGGCGCCCGCCGAGTGCCCAACCGGCAGCTGGACCGACCAGCCGTCGGCGTGCGGAGCGTATGACTGCCTGGACGACAACGCGGATGTGAACTCCGGCCAGGCGTCCTATTTCTCAACAGGCTATGGCCTGGCCGGTGCGGCTCCTGACCGGTTCGACTACAACTGCGATGGCGTGGAGCACAAGGGGTACGAGATCATGAACACGGGTGCGCTCTGTTGCTTCTATAACCCGACGTTCCAAAGGTGCTTGGTGCTGGTGGAACCAGGGGGCTGCCTTAACCGCGCGGGGTGGGACTCCGCAACGGTCACCGAATTGCCGGATTGCGGAGAAGCCGCGGACTACGTGACCTGCGCCGGTAATATTCTTGACTGTGGCCCGAAGGTTGTACAGAGGACTCAGACCTGCCGGTAACCGAATAATGTACCCACACGCCGGCACATAGTGAAGCAGGTGCCCAGGCAACCCGGTTAACTCACCGGGTTTCCTAGGGGGTGGCGGCTGAGCGATCATCGCTGCCGTGGCTGTCAAACGTTTAAACGTTGAACGTTAAACGTTAGAACGTTCGCCACCCACCCACCCGGCAAGCGTCACTCAAAACTCGTCCGGAAGGGCTTGTCACGGCGAAGCGCAAAGCGCGAAGCCGGATGCTCGGAAAATCCGAAATTCGAAGTTCGAAATTCGAAATTCAGGGTCCGGATGTCCGACATTCCTAATTCCTAATTCCTAATTCCTAATTCAAAATGTGACTGCGTGATGACACTCCCCTTGACCCCAGTCATTGCCTTCCGGCCCGCTCTGCGACAATCTACTCCCGTGGAAAAGGTCCTGAAGCTTCGCCGTGTCATCCAGTGGACGATGACAGCAGTCGTCCTCCTCATCGGCGTCCAGTTCTCGCTGTGGGTTATGCCGCACCTCGCCGGCCGCTGGCCTTCGGTCTCACGGCCCCCGGGAGTGGAAAGCTTCCTGCCAATCGACGCCATGCTCGGCCTCCGCCACCTCATCCACGAGGGCACGGTGGACGCCATCCACCCTGCGGGCCTCGCGATCTTCATCGGCATCTGCCTGATGTCCGTGGTGGTGGCCAAGAGCTTCTGCTCCTACCTCTGTCCCGTCGGCCTCTTGTCCGAGCTCCTTGGGCGACTCGGCATCCGCCTCGTCGGCCGCACCCTGACCCCTCCGCGCTGGCTCGACATCCCCCTGCGCGGGCTGAAGTTCCTGCTCTTCGGTTTCTTCGCCTGGGCGGTCTGGTACGCGATGAGCCCGCGCGAGGTCGAGGCCTTCCTCGCCAGCCCCTACGCCAGGGTCGTCGACGCCAAGATGTGGCTCTTCTTCGCCGATCCCACGCGGCTCACCATCGCCGTCCTCGGAATCCTGGTGGTCGGTTCGATCTTCGTGCGCGACCTGTGGTGCCGCTACCTCTGTCCCTACGGCGCGCTGGTCGGCCTCCTCGGACGCTTCGCACCGCTCAAGGTCACCCGCGACCCGGAGATCTGCACCGACTGCCACTCGTGCACCGACGTCTGCCCCGCCCGGCTCCAGGTCCACACCATGCAGCGGGTGGCCTCCATCGAGTGCACCAGCTGTCAGGACTGCGTCGTGGCGTGCCCCGTCGAATCGTGCCTGGTGGTGCGGCCGCCGAAACCTCTCGGCCGGCGGGTGTGGCTGCGCCCGGTGACCGCAACCCTCGTCGCAGTCGGCCTCTACCTGGTCGTGATCGTCGGCTTCCAGGCCGCCGGCCACTGGCACACCTCGATCACCGAGGAGGAGTACCACCGGCGGCTGCAGGAGCTCGACTCGCCGCTCTACACCCACGTAGGCGGCACCGCGATGACCGAGGAAGTGCCTAAGCGCTGACCGGGTGAGATCTTCGGGGTAGCGCGAAAACTGTTCGTTCATGTGCAGGCGGGACGCCCGCACCACGAGTTCTCGGAGTCGGTCTTGTAGCGCAGCCGTCCCGGCTGCACATGCTGACGTTGATTGAATAGAAGTGGTCAGAGCTCGAATGGTGGAAGGTCCCCGAAGACCTTCCGGACACCATCACGTTCCTCGAACCACTCGGGCGGAACCAGATCCCCGATCTTCGTGAGATCCGTTAGCCGCGCCTGTGGCCTGAGTCTGCGCAGCGCCTCGACGTCCTCCTCGGTTGTCGGCAGGTCGTGTTCGAGGTCGAGCTCGTCAGCTCGATCTTTCGATTTCGGCATAGAGATCTCCTAATTCGTGCTTTTCAAAGTATCCGCGGATCTCGTCCCGATCGATGTCGGGTAGGGTGAGTAGAAAACGGATGTCCTCGAGCTCGGCGAGCGTACGTGTCGGGTCGTTCTTCATGGCGAATATCTTCATCGCCGCCAAGTGCTCGGCGCTCAAGACCGGCACAATGGACCCTCCGGGCCCAGCCACCTTTCGCGCGGCTTCGAAGAGCCCTCGGCTGGTG
>JAOZUP010000170.1 GCA_029938595.1 Thermoanaerobaculales bacterium
GGGCAAGCAGGGTCGCGGCGACCCTTGACACCGGGCATCCCACCGGCTTTGGGAGGATCATGAACAACCAGGAGGTGATCATGCACAACGCCCTTCCAGCCACCGGCCTCATCGCTCACCGCAAGGCTCTCGAGGCCGCCGGCATCGCAATTTCGCTCGTCCTGCGGGTGCCGAGTCCGCTCAAGTCTATTGCCGATCAGGTTATTCGATCCGCAAGCTCCGTCCCCGCAAATCTCTCCGAGGGTCACGGCCGAACGGGCCGCGACCGAATGCACCATTGGCGCATCGCCTATGGCTCAGCCAAAGAGGTCGACACCCATCTTCGTCTCCTCGTCCACACAGGCGCGATCAACACCAACCGCGCTGAAGATGCGTTAGACCTCTTCGACCAGGTACGCGCTATCACCTGGCGCCTCCTCCACCCGAAATCTTAACCCTCAAAAGCACGCGGGCAGGGTGCCTGGCTCTAACATTGTTCGCCGCGAACAATGTTGTGTGCCTGGCATCCCCTCCATCGCGCCTCCGGAGCCGCGAAGCCGGCCCGGCGGTGCGCGGTGCAGCGCCGTGACTGGTTCTCAACTTGTTTTCGCGTTTACCCCCATGATATTATTTTTCGAGCGAGCGTTCGAACGAAAAAATGCTCTATCAGAGCGTGGAAAGAATCGAATGACCGCCAGTAACGTTATTGCCAGCGAGAAGCTGCGGGAACCGCCGGGGGCCGCGCCGCGTCGTCGGAAGACCGCGAAATTCGACCGCAAGCTGGTGGAGATCCTGCGCACGGCCGCGGCGGTCTTTGCCGAGGTGGGCTACGATCCTGCCTCCATCCGCATGGTGGCCGACCGGGCGGGTGTTAGCGTGGCCGGGCTTTACTACTATGTTCGGTCCAAGGACGAGCTGCTCTACCTCATCCAATATCATGTCTTTGACGGTCTCGTGCGCCGCTTCGAGACCGACAGTGCACAGATGTTGGCCGGCGGCGGCGAACCGGCGCAGCCGGAGGCCCGCCTGCATCGTTTCATCCACAATCATCTCGATCATTTCTTGGCAGACATGGCTTCATTGACGGTGTGCACGAGGGAGCTCGGACGCCTGAGCGGCGACTATCTTCAGCGAATCGAGGGCCTGCAGCGCTCCTATTTTTCCCAGGCCTTCGAGATCTTCCAGGAGCTCTGCAGCGCTCAGGACGATAGCCGGATGGATCCACGCACCGCCACGCTGGCCATGTTCGGAACCATCAACTGGGTCTCGTCCTGGTACGACCCGGCCAGTGACAAGACCGCCGACGAGCTCGCCTCAGAGTTCGCGAAACTGTACCTCCGCGGGGTGTTCCCTACCGACGGGCAATCCGTGGAAGCAAGAAAAGGTCGAGGAAGACAATGAGGTACGCAGAGACAGGGTTCAACTTGGAAGTCGATCTGACACGAGGAAACATCGAGAGGGTGGCAACCGACCCGGAACTCACCGAGCTCTATCTGGGAGGTTTGGGAACCAACGCCAAGATCCTGTGGGACAGGGTCCCGCCGGAGGTTGAACCCTTCTCCCCTGAGAATCTCCTCATCTTCGGCACCGGGCTTCTAGTCGGCACGCCTGTAATCGGCTGCAACCGCACCGTCGTCTCCACCATCTCGCCTCAGACAGGGCTCATGGCCTTTTCAATGATGGGCGGATTCTTCGCGCCGGAGCTGAAGTACGCGGGGTATGACACGCTGATCATTCGCGGCCAATCTCCGGATCTTGTCTACTTGTGGATACACGACGACAAAGTGGAGATACGCGACGCCTCTCATCTCAAGGGCAAAGGCTCGCTCGAAGCTGCCGAGATGATCAGAACTGAGCTGGATGACCCGAAAGCCCAGATCGCCTCCATCGGTATGGCGGGGGAAAACAGGGTCTGGTTCGCGTCCATCGAGCAGGGCAGGTCGAGTGCCAGCCGCGGCGGAATCGGCGCCGTCATGGGAGACAAGGGTCTCAAGGCGATCGCCGTTCGCGGAACCAACGACGTCCATGTCGCCCGCCCGCCAGAGCTCATCGAGATGTGCAACGAGGTGATGCGGTACATCAAACACCGAAATGAGAACCCGATCCCAGGGGTCATGCCCATCCTGGCCGGGCTCGGCTCGCCGCAAGAGATGGCGATCCATGATGAAAAGTGGCACACCGAGAATTTCGCCTGGGGAAACTCCCGTACTCGAAGAAAGGGATTCTGGACCGAGGAGGTCGAGGATAACTGGACCGAGACCATGAGGGGAATGCGGACGCGGCTCGTCAGCTGCCATAACTGCCCGATGAAATGCGGGGCGACCATTTCCGTCCCCGGCCTTCCCACCTACATGATGAAGTGCTTCTCCAAGCTCACCTACACGATGGCGGCCATGTCGGACCTGGAGTTCGGTCTGAGGATCGCTCAGAGCGCTACCGAATATGGAGTGGATGCTTTCTCAGCCCCACAGGTCATGGCCTTCGCTCTCGAGCTGTATGAAGCCGGCATCTTGACCGACGATGACTTCCCCGGAATGCCCTCCGACAACGAGGAGAGGTTCTTCTGGTTGCTGGACCGGATCGTCCGGCGCGAAGGGATCGGAGATCTTCTGGCCAACGGCACCCATTGGGCGGCCGAGCAGATCGGCAACGGCGCCCAGGAGTATGCTCACAACAACATCAAGAAACACGAGCAGCTGCCGCTCAAGCTGGGCATGCTGAACCCCATCTACTTCCTCATGTACGCGACCGGCGAGAAGATCAACATCACTCAGATTGAAGGGAACTACCCCCAGGCGCCGTTCGCGACGAGGGAGGAGCGGGAAGAGTTCTGCAAAGACTGGGTCCAGGTCCCCGATGAGAAGTTCAAGGAGTACTTCTTGAACTGGGAGCTCCGCGGGGAATACTCCATTCCCCATTACCCGGGGATCGAGGCAACCTGCGAGATCGTCAACTGGCAAGAACAGATGCACTACATCGATGACGCCACCGGGATGTGCGCCGGTCTGTCGTCATTCCCTCTCAAGCCTCCCTATCACATCCACAATCTGCCGACCTTCATCTCGAACGCCACCGGGATGGAGCTGGATGAAGAGGGACTGACGCAGATTGCCAAGAGGATCCGCAACCTGGTGAGAGCCTTCAACATCAGGAGGGGTATGAGCAAAGAGGACGAGAAGCCACCGGCGGACCATTGGAAGAGGAGGTTCCCCGAGCTCGAGGAAGAACTTCTGACTGAGTACTACAGATTCAAGGGATGGAACGAGCAGGGCATCCCGACGAGCGAGTCGCTGCACGAGCTGGCGCTGGACTATGTGGCCGATGATTTCCTCGAGCGGGGCATTTTGCAGGACGAGGGTTGAGCCGTGGAAGTTACAAGGAAGAAGAAGATCGTCAAGACGATCAGAATCGATGTCGACAAGTGCAACGGCTGTCGGGCATGTGAGGTGATCTGCTCCTCCTTTCACGCGATACCGAAGTACAGCAGCAACAACCCCGAGAGATCTCGTATTCGGGTCATTCACTATCCCTTGAGAGACCTCTACGTCCCCGTGTATGCGGGCGAATATGTTGCCGCCGAATGCGCGGGCAGAGGCATGTACACGATCGACGGCAAGGAGTACGACGAGTGCGCCTTCTGCAGGGCCTCCTGCCCGTCACGGGACCTCTTCAAAGAGCCCGATTCCGGCCTGCCTCTGAAGTGCGACATGTGCGAGTCCGATCCGTCCTTGACGGAACCCATGTGTGTTCAGTGGTGCCTGGCTGATGCCCTGATTTACGAGGAGAGGGAAGAGGAAGTGGAAGAGGGAGAGACGCTGGAGGAGATCGAGATCGGGTTGGAAGCGATGGCCCACAAATTCGGCTGGCAGAAGCTCCTCGACACCGCCGCACGAATGTCGAAGAAGGACTGAGCGAACTATATGGTCGAGACGGTAGCACCCTTCGCCGAAGCGATCGAGGAGATCAGGAAGGCCGGCGCAGACTCGGTCAGATTGTGCTTTCAGTGCGGCAAATGTGATGTCTACTGCCCGTGGAACCAGGTCAGGGACTTCAGCATCCGCAAGATCATCCGCGAGGCCAGCCTCGGTCTGACCGAGATCGAAGGCGATGACATCTGGCGTTGTACGACCTGCGGATCCTGCCCTTCGATCTGCCCCAGGGGTGTCGGTCAGATCGAGATCGGGGTGGCCATCCGAAGGGTTGCGACAGAGTATGGGATGTTCCCCGAGTCTGTTTCTGCGGTGCGCAACGCCAGCGCAAGCCTCGTTGCCGAGGGCAATCCCCTGAATGCGCAGCGTGCAGCGCGGGCTGACTGGGTCAATGGTGCGAACGTAAGCCCCTTTGCCGAGGAGATGGACTATCTCTATTTTGTCGGCTGCTACTTCGCCTACGACCCGAGAATGAGAAAGGTCGCCATTGCCACCGCCAACATCCTCAACAAGGCTGGGGTCAGTTTCGGGATTCTGGGAAGCAAGGAGAGCTGCTGTGGCGAGAGTATTCGCAAGACGGGCGGAGAGCAGGAGTTCAAGGACCTGGCCAAGCAGAACATCAAGACCTTCATAGATCACGGGGTGAAGAAGATCATCGTTTCTTCCCCGCACTGCTATCACACCTTCGTCAACGAGTATCCCGAGTTCATGGTGAACTTCGAGGTCGTTCACATCTCGCAGCTCCTGGCCAAGCTGATCGAGGAGGGACGGCTGGAGTTCAAATCCGAGTATGCCAAGAAGATCACCTATCACGACCCGTGTTACCTGGGTCGACACAATGGTGTGTATGACGAACCCAGACAGACCCTGCAAGCGGTGCCCGGTCTCGAGCTGATCGAAATGCCTGCTTCACGCGAGAACAGCCTCTGTTGCGGAGGAGGCGGCGGCAGGATCTGGATGGAGACACCGAAGGAAGAGAGATTCTCCGACCTCAGAGTGCAACAAGCCGCCGAGACCGGTGCCGAGGTGCTGGTGACATCCTGTCCCTACTGCATCACCAATTTCGAGGAGAGCCGGCTGGGCCTCGAAGGAGAGGACGTTGTAGAGGTCAAGGACCTCACGGAGATTGTCGACGAGGTGGTCTCGGGGAAGGATGACGGCCATTGAGCACTGAACCCGCCACCCATCTCACTGATGGCCATCTTGGAGATGTCATGGTCGTCGGTGGCGGGATCTCCGGCATTCAAGCCGCGCTCGATCTCGCCACTTCGGGTTACAAGGTCTTTCTGGTTGAGAGAGCGCCGACCATCGGCGGCAAGATGGCGCAGCTCGACAAGACCTTCCCCACCAATGACTGCTCCATGTGCATCGAGTCTCCCAAGTTCATTGAATGTGACCGCCATCCCAACATCGAGATCCTGACCTACACCGAAGTGGATAGTGTCGACGGAGAGGCCGGCGACTTCACGATCAGATTGACCAAGAAGGCCAGATACATCTCAGAGGACAAATGCACGGGCTGCACAACCTGTGTCGAGTACTGTCCGGTCGAATTTCCCGATCCGTTCAACCAGGAGCTGTCCCCGAACAAAGCCGTCCACATCTACTTTTCTCAGGCGGTGCCGCTGGTCCCGTACATCGATGAAAGCTGCATCTATCTCAAGGAACAGAAGTGTTCGATCTGCGAAGGAGTGTGCAAGAACAACGCCATCGATCTGCACCAGCAGCCGGAGCAACTGAAGATCAAGGTGGGAGCGGTCGTCCTGTCACCGGGCTACGAGGTCTTCGACCCGAAGGTGGGGGGCGACTACGGCTACGGGACGATCGAAAACGTGGTCACCAGCCTCGACTTCGAACGGCTCCTGTGTGCGACCGGGCCGCACGAGGGCGAGATACTCCGTCCTTCAGACAAGAAGCACCCACACAAGATCGCCTGGATTCACTGTGTCGGCTCCAGACAGGTTCTCGAGGGCGCCAACAGCTATTGCAGCTCGGTGTGCTGCACCTATATCCAGAAGCAAGTGATTCTGGCAAAGGACCATGACGCCGATACCGAGGCGACCATCTTCCACAATGACATTCGGTCCTACGGCAAGGATTTCGAACGCTTCTACCAACGGACGGGAAACCTCCCCGGGGTCACGTTCATCAGGAGCTATGTTTCGATCGGGAGAGAGATCCCGGAAACAAAGAACATAACCATCAGATACGCGACGGACTCGGAGGGCGTGAAGGAGGACGAGTTCGACCTGGTGGTTCTGGGCGTCGGGCTGGCCCCTCCCGCCAAAGCGCGCCGCCTGGCGGAACAGTTCGGCATCGAGCTCAATGCTCACGGATTCTGTAAAACCAATCCCATCAATCCCATAGAAACCACCCGCCCAGGGGTGTTCATCAGCGGCGCCTTCGGAGGACCGATCGACATCCCTGAATCGGTGATGTCCGCCAGCGGAACCAATGCTCTGGTCGGCGCGCTCCTGAGAACCCGGAGAGGCCGATTGGCCAGGGAAAGGGTCTATCCACCGGAGCGGGATGTCTCGGAAGAAGATGTCAGGGTTGGGGTCTTTGCCTGTCATTGCGGCGCCAACATCGGAAGAGTGGTCGATGTCCCCTCCCTGGTTGAGTACTCCCAGGGCCTGGAACATGTGGCGCATGCGGAGGAAGGCCTCTTCATCTGCTCCACCGATGCCGCGCAGCAGATCGCCGACACGATTCGGGAAAAGGGGCTCAATCGCGTGGTTGTCGCCGCCTGTACCCCGAGGACTCACGAGCCGCTCTTCAGAGACACTCTCCGCGAAGGGGGCATCAACCAGTATTTCTTCGACATGGCCAATATCCGCGAGCATTGCTCCTGGGTCCACTCCAAGCAGAAGGAAGATGCCACCCAGAAGGCCAAGGACATCGTCCGCATGTCGGTTGCTCGCACGATCAAACTGGAACCCCTGGAGGAGTTTGATCTACCGGTCAACAAGGCCTGCCTTGTGGTCGGCGGAGGCGTGGCTGGAATGACCTCGGCCCTGAGCCTTGCCGAGCAGGGATTCGAGGTCCACCTGGTGGAAAGGAACTCGGAGCTGGGCGGCGTGGCGCGGAGGATTCAGTCCACTCTGGAAGGGCTCGA
The DNA here is from genome assembly GCA_029938595.1 of Thermoanaerobaculales bacterium. Lineage (GTDB taxonomy): Bacteria > Acidobacteriota > Thermoanaerobaculia > Thermoanaerobaculales > Sulfomarinibacteraceae > Sulfomarinibacter. Next base: position 7,024 of record JAOZUP010000170.1, read on the forward strand.
TGTTCAGGCCTTCCTGGGTGATCTGATTCGCAAGGTCTATCAGCACCCCTTGATCCGAATCTCTCATGAGGCGACCATCACCGACGTCTCCGGCTATGTGGGCAATTTTGTTACCACGGTGGAAACCGAAGGTCAGGTCAAGACCATCGAACATGGTGCCGCCATCCTCGCCACCGGCGCCGCGGAGTACAAGCCCACCGAGTACCTCTACGGGGAAGATGAGCGGGTATTGACTCAGCTGGAGCTGGAAGAGCGATTGGCCGAAGGCGAAGAGAGCCTGACCGATACCCAGAGCTTGGTAATGATCCAGTGTGTCGGCTGCAGAGAGGAAAACAGCAACTACTGCGCCAGGGTCTGCTGCAGCCAGGCGATCAAGAACGCGCTCGCGCTCAAGAAGATCAAGCCCGAGATGAAAATCTACATCCTGTTTCGGGATATGAGGACCTATGGATTCAAAGAGGATTACTACCTCGAGGCGGCCGAGAAAGACGTCAAGTTCATCCGTTGGGAGGCGGCTGAGAAGCCTACTGTGGAAGCTGCCGTGGAGGAGGGCCGGCCTGTCTTGCGGGTCACCGTACCCGACCCCATTCTTGGCCGGAGGTTGGCCGTGGACGGCGACCTGGTCGTCCTGTCGGCCGCCGTCATTCCCTCGTCAGGCAGTGTGGAAATCGCCCGAAAGTTCAAGGTGGCCATGAGCCCGGACGGGTTCTTCCAGGAAGCGCACGTCAAACTGCGGCCGGTTGATTTTGCCGCAGACGGTGTCTTCATGTGCGGGACGAGTCACTATCCCAAACATCTCACCGAAACCATCAGCCAGGCGCATGGCGCTGCCGGCCGGGCCGTCACTCTTCTCTCCCAGGAGACGGTGACGGCCTCCGGTTCGGTCTGTGAGGTCGAAGAGGACGATTGTGTCTCGTGTGGGGCCTGTATTTCAGCCTGTACGTATGGCGCGATCGAGTTCCATGAAACGCCAAGAGGTAAGAAGGCCGTGGTGAACCCTGTCCTGTGCAAAGGGGACGGTCTTTGCTGCGCGAAGTGTCCGACAAACGCCGTGAGGCTCAAGCACTTCACCGATGAGGAGGTTTTCGACCAGATCGACGCGGCATTGTCGACCACACATTAGAGCGTGAAGAACGCGGGAGTGAAGAAGGAGTGTGAATGATGGCAGCACTTGAGCACACGCCGAGGATTGTCGCCTTCCTGTGCAATTGGTGAGCGTACTCCGCTGCGGACATGTCTGGAGTTACCAGACAAAGTTACCCACCGGAGATCAGAATCATCCGCCTCATGTGCACCGGCAGAGTGGACCTGGCATTTGTCCTCAGAGCGTTCCGGCAAGGAGCTGACGGGGTGATCATCGGCGGTTGCTGGCCGGGTGAATGCCACTATG
>JAOZUP010000171.1:0-7958 GCA_029938595.1 Thermoanaerobaculales bacterium
CGGGCCGCCACCACCTCGCGCAACCAGCTCTCGGGATAGCCGCGCTCCACCGGTTGTTCATTTCCGGCATTCACATAGCCGTCGTTGTACTTGGTGAGGAGGAACTCGCCGAGGTCTTTCCACCGCCGCACGACCTCTTCCGCTTGGCCCACCGAATACTGGGTGAGGTACTCCCGCATCAGATCGGGGTCCTTTTCGGCCAGAGCGAGCGCAGTCTCCTCGATGACCGGTTGCATGGCCAGGAATCGTCCCTCGATCTCCCGTTGCACCGCCAAGATGTCCTCGATCATGTAGGAGTATTTGAGGTTGGCGATGTTGGCCACGAAGTTGAAGACCCACCACGCCGAGTCCCACGAAAAACGGTTGATGCTGCCCTCGGTGAAGGACCGCGGCACGCGGTCGATGCCCGCGTACAGCGGCACATAGCACGAGGTGTAGGTGTCGTCGAGACCGTACCAGTAGACCCCACCGATGGCGTCGGGAAGCCACGAGCGCGACTGCGAGACAAATGAGAACCCCGTCTGCTGGGTGGAGATGGGGCGCTCCCAGGAGTACTTCTTCTCGTCGACCTCCCACGCGATCGGCCGCCAGCGGTTGGGGTCGCCGTACGGGCCCGCGTCGATGCCCTTCGTCATGTCGTAGGGCGTGCCCTCGTAGTGGTCGCGCATCAGCGCCATGACGTCGGCCAACGACAGCTTTTTGTTGGGGCGGATCCACAGGGGGTACGGCACGGCGCCCGGTACCGCGCGATGAAAATCCGGGCTCAACTCGAGCGACGGCGCCGCGCGCCGAAAAATGCTCCACACCCGGGTGGCCGTGTATCGCCGCGATTGCGTGGTCGGCGCATCATAGGCGTCCGCGAAGCTGAACGGCTCGCCTGAGGTGGGATCGTAGTAGCCCTTGTCGATGGCAAAGGAGATCACGTTCTCCGAAAACAGGCAGTTGTCGGGATCGTCGAGCGGGAATTCGCGGATTCTCGGGCCGTTGGCGTAGGCCGAGATGAAGCCGTCGGGAATCCTCCGCGCCACCCACACTGCGCCCGAGCCACCGGGGCCCGTACCAATCATCTCCATCAGCCAAACCTCGTTCGGATCGGCGATGGAGAAGGACTCGGCAGTCGACTGGTAGCCGCGCTCGGCGACCAGCGAGGTCATCACCACGATCGCCTCGCGGGCGGTTTTCGCGCGCTGCAGAGCGAGCTGCATGAGCTGCCAGTAATGGAGAAGACCGTCGGGGTTTTTCAGCTCCTCACGGCCGGTGGTCGTCGTCTCGCTGATCGCCACCTGGTGTTCGTTCATCAAGCCGACGACAGCGTAGGTATGCGGTGGCTGTGGGATCGCCCCGAGCACCTCTCCCGACCAATTCTTGATCTCGAGTTCGCTCCCCGGCTCGTGGTCCTCAGCCGGCCGGTACCGCAGATGAGGGTGAAAGCGGCCGTCGCAGGCGTAGGTGATCATCACCGATCCGTCGGCCGACGCGCCCTTGGTGACCAGGATGTTGGTGCATGCTGCCGCGGGTCGAATGGAGGTCGTCACGAGAACCGCGATCGTGATCAGAAACACCGAGAAACTGCGAAAAATTTTCATGAGACGCCTCCCATCTCGACGGTGGATGATAGCACTGGGGAAACAGCGGCGCGGAGGGCAGGAACGAATTAGGAATTAGGAATTTGGAATTAGGAATTATCGGCGCGCTGGACGGTCGAGTGGCTTGAGCAGAATGCCCGCGCTTGGGCGCGGTGCTTCGGAGGGGCGTGGTGATTCGCTGACGCTCGTCCTGGCTCGATGATAGGCTGAAAGGAGGTGGTGAGCTCATGAAACGGCGCGACTTCGCCCACGCCAACAACCCGGACTTCGCCTGTGCGGAGTCGGTGCTGCTGCTGCCCTTCGGGCGGCGCTCGTTCCTGCCGGCAATCGTCGATACGTGCGGTGGCGAGGCCGTGACGCTCGACGAAACCACCGATCGCGAAGTCTTCCGGCTGACTGCGGCGCCTTCCGAGATCACGCTCGTTTTCTCCGGGATGGGTTCCCCGGCGGCGGCCAACGCCCTCGAGATGGTGGCCGTAGCTGGTGCGCAGCGGGTGGTGGTCTTTGGCGCTTGCGGCGGTGTCGTCACCGAGGTTGGAGTGGGAGAGTTGGTCGTGGCCGGCGGTGGGGTGCGCGGCGAGGGAACGTCGGCCTACTACGCTCCGCCAGGCTTCCCGGCCGCCTTCGACCCGTTGTTGACCGCCCGGCTCTGGGAGGTGGCATCGGCGTCGGATGTGCCGGCCCACCGCGGGGTGGTCTACACGACCGATGCCGGCTATCGACAGGGACCGGAGATCTACGAAAAGTGTGCGGGCCTGGTGATCGCAGTCGAATCGGAGTGTGCCGCGGTCGCCGTCGTTGGCGCTCGCCTCGGCCTCGAAACGGGCGCCCTGCTCTTCTGCACCGACAACATCAATCTGCCCCACGAAGAGGACCGCGGTTACCGGGGGCTCGCCGATCCACGGGTGCGGCGCGGTTTCGATGCGGGGCTCGAGGCGGCGATCGAGGTGCTTTCCGGACCGGCTGAGTAGTCATCAACTCATCCATTTGGAGCACTTGCCGGTAACCTGACGCCACCAATTTGCGTAAAACAAATTGTATGGATTACTTGGACACCCTCCGCCGCAACGGGTGGTTGGCCGATCCCTCCGATCGCGTTCGGATAGTGGTGATCCACGCCGAGGGTTGCCCCGCCAACGTCGGCCGAACCTGCCGCTGCAATCCGCGTCTCGTCCTCGCGGCCGATTACCCACCACACGAAGCCAGGAACCTCGACAGTTACCTCCCGATGCTGGACGCTGCATCCGGCGAATAGCCGCCCACCCGACCCGTCCATCTTGTATCTTGCATCCTGAATCTTGCATCCTGTATCTGAGTACCTGGTGTAGCATGTGCGCACGATTATCACAGGGGGGTGGAAAATGCGCTGGCAATCTGGACGGAGGAGTCGCAACGTGGAGGACCGGCGCGGGATGCCGATGGGCCGGGGTGCGGCCGTCGGTGGTCTCGGTGGGTGCGGATTTCTGATCGTGATCGTGCTCTATCTGGTGCTCGGGGGTGATCCCGTAGAGCTCGTCCAGGAGCTGCCGTCCAGCGGTCTGGCGCCGGCCTACCCGGTGGATGTCCAGGTGTCGCCGGAGCAGGAGGGACTCGCCGACTTCGTGTCGGTGGTGCTGGCCGATACCGAGGACACGTGGGGGCCGATCTTCGCCCAGCTCGGAGGACGCTACGAACAGCCGCACCTGGTCCTCTTCAGCGGGCGGGTACAGTCGGCGTGTGGCATCGCCGGGGCCGCGTCGGGCCCGTTCTACTGTCCGGCCGACCACAAGGTGTATATAGACCTCGCCTTCTACGACGAGCTGCGTCGGCGATTCCACGCTCCTGGAGACTTCGCCCAGGCCTACGTCATCGCCCACGAGGTCGGACACCATGTACAGAATCTCCTCGGTATCTCGGACAAGGTCCAGGCCATGCAGCGGCGTGTCAGCCGAGCGGATGCGAACGCGCTTTCCGTGCGCCTGGAGCTTCAGGCGGACTGCTTCGCGGGTGTGTGGGGCTACCACGCCGAGCGTGCCAGAAATCTCCTGGAATCAGGCGATCTCGAGGAGGCTCTCAATGCGGCCAGCGCCATCGGTGACGACAACATTCAGCGCCAGACCCAGGGCTCGGTGGTACCGGACTCCTTCACACACGGAAGCTCTGCGCAGCGCGTGAAGTGGTTCCGAACCGGTTTCGAGTCGGGTGACATCGAGGCGTGCGACACGTTCGACGGGAGCTATTAGCAATTAGCGATTAGCCCATCACAATATCCTCGGTGAACCGGAAACCAATGGCCAACAGGTGAAACTGGCGCCATACTTACAGCCGTTCCCAGCGGTGGTGCCCAAGCGATGGGCTAACAGCTAATTGCTAATACCTAACAGCTCAGCCGTTCCTACGGCTGATCTCCCCGAGCAGGTTCTTCCCCAGGATGGCCGAGGCGGCGACCGTTCCACCGAACAGGGCGCCGGCGATACCGGCGGTGCACACATCCTGACCGGTGAGGTAGAAACCCTTGAGGCCGGTGCGCGGTCTCAGCGCTCGTTCGCGGAAGCGGGCCGGTGTGTGCTCGAGGCCGTAGATCTCGCCCTCCGCGTAGTCTGCGAAGTGGCGGGTCGACAGCGGGGTCGACAGCTCGTGATAAGCGATCTTGCCCTTGACCTGCGGCACCTCGCGTTCGAGCACCTCGATGAGCCGTCGTGACAGCTCATCCTTGAGAGCCTCGTAGTCCTCCCCTCGCTTCATCCAGTTGGTGCCTTCCCACCCCCTGAACCTGTCGTAGGACGCCATGCTGACTATTTCGATCGTGGCCTTGCCGGGGTAGCGGCGGGCGAAGTCGGGGTCCTTGGCCGACGGGAAGGAGATGAAAACCAGCGGCAGGGGCGCCTCGGGGTCGGCGAGGTAGCGTTCGAAGTCGCCGTCCTGGTCGGTGCTCGGGTAGACCCACAGATTCGAGCGGTCGAGACCGAGCTCCGAGTCCGTGTGCTCGAGGCCGGCATAGAGACAGATGTGGGAGGCCGAACGCTCAGCGTGCTCCAAGGTTGCGAGCAGGGCGCCTCGACCTGGTGTACCCTCCGGCAGCAGACGAAAGACGGTGTTGGGGACTCCGGCGTCCGAGATCACCAGCTCTGCGTGCAGCTCGCGGTCGTCGGCCATCCGCACGCCCACGGCCCGTCCGCCCTCAACGAGCACCGTCGACACCTCGGCGCCGATGACGATTTGCCCGCCCGTGGCCTCGATGAGCGGCGCCACCGCCTCGGCGATGCGCGCCGAACCGCCGACCGGGTAGGCGCCGCCGCCGAGGTAGTGGTTGAAGACCATGGCGTGGATGGCGAAGCTGGCTCGCGCCGGCGGCAAACCGTAGTCTCCGAGCTGGGCGCAGAGGACGGCCTTGAGCGTTGGGTTGTCGGTGAGCCCGTCGAGAACCTCGCCGACGGTGCGGTCGGCGTGGCGTAGAAATCGCCGCCGCATCCATGGGCCCGCCAGCAGGGCAACCGGCGCCGGTACGGCCTTCTCGGCAAAGAACCCTTGCGAGCCGCCGATCGCCTCCCGCACCCGGTCGAGGTATCCGTCGATGGCCTCTTTCTCATCGGGGAAGTAGCCCAGCATCCGCGCCCGCCAGGCCTCGCGCCCGGCGACGTACTCCCAGCGCTCACCGCCGATGACCACCGTGTCGTAGACCTCGCCCATGGGCGCCCACTCGAGAGCGCCGTTCGTGACCTCGTCAAAGAGACTGCGCAGCATCGAGCCGCGGCCGACCTGGCCGATGTAATGCAGACCGACATCCCACTCATAACCCTTGCGGCTGAAGGTGTGGGTGAATCCACCGGCGGTGGTGTGACGCTCGAGGACCAGGACCCGCCGGCCGTCGTGTTTGGCGAGCAGGGCCGCGACGCTCAGACCGCCAATTCCCGAGCCAATGACGATCGCGTCGTACGCGCCTTCCGGCTGCCACTTCCTGTAAAGCTCTCCTACCTTTCCATTCATTCCAGCTTCTCCTTCACGCTCCGCACTTTGTCGTCCATCGTCTGCGTCCGATCGTTGCGGGTGCCGAGGCGGAGGTTGGTGGCGACCCGCGGCGCGCCCATCTCGTGCAGTTTTTCGTGACAGCGCTTGAGGGCGGCCATGATCTCATCCCACTCGCCCTCGACGTTGGTGCCGTTGGCGTGCAGCCACGGCTCGAGACCCGCCTCGGTGAAAACATCCTCGCAGGCTGCCACGTAGCGCGACAGAGACAGCCCAACCCCGAGCGGGATGATGGCGATGTCGGCGATTGCTTTCATCGGGATCCTCCTAGGTACGTAGAATACGCCCTCCTCCGGCTGTTCCTTGCGCACTTGCGCGAGAGAGCGCATCATGTCGAACAGAACACAGACATAGTGCCACGACCTGGGAGGATCCAATGAGCGATCGCACCATCCTCGACCTCTATCGCCACGAGCTCGACGATCCCCGAGAAGACCATTACGTTCACTACTTTCCGGGCGGGACCAGATCCTTCGGGACCATGGAATTCTTCCGCCGCACGGCGGCCCTGGCCGATGCCCTGGCCGATCTCGGGGTTGCGGCCGGCGATCGGGTGATCGTGGTCTGCGACACCCGCCCCGAGTGGCATATGGTCGACATCGCGATTCTCAGCCTTGGCTCAGTCAACGCGCCCATTTATGCGACCCTGACCCCGGAGCAGGTGGCCTACCAGGCGCGGGACTCCGGTGCAGCCGTTGCGATCGCGGAGGACACCGAGCAGATGGCGAAGTTCATAGCCGCGCGCCCGACCTGCCCGGAGCTCGAGCATCTGGTGCAGCTGGAGGGACCGCGGGAGGAGGGAGTCTTTGCCCTCGACGACCTCTGGGGCGGGACAACCGACGGCGCTGAGGAGCGCTTCTGGGAGCGGGCAGATCAGGTGAGCGAGGAGGATCTCGCCACCATCGTCTACACCTCGGGCACCACCGGCGAACCCAAGGGAGTAATGCTCACGCATCGCAACATCGTCATCAACGTGGCCGAGGGCCTCGAACGGGTCGAGGTCGCGCGGGACGAATTCGGGCTCGAGTTTTTGCCCCTGTGTCACATGATCGAGCGCCTCGCGGGATACATGTACATGTCTCTCGGGGTGTCCCGGGCCTACTGCTCCGTCTACCACGTCGGCGAGCTGATGAAGGAGATTCGACCGGCCGTCTTTGCCAGCGTTCCGCGGCTGTTAGAGAAGGTCCACGCCGCGATCGTCGCGCGGGCCGAGGCGGCGTCTCCGGCCAAGCGGGCCCTCTTCCACTGGTCGGTCACCACCGGCGCCGAGGTTGCGCGGCGGCAGCTGGCGGGAGAACCGGTGGGCGGCGGTCTCGCCCTCAAGCACCGTCTGGCTGACCGTCTCGTCCTGTCCAAGATCCGCGCCGCCCTCGGGGGCCGATTGAAGGCCTCCTTCTGCGGCGGTGCCGCTGTGCCGCTCTATGTCCACGAGTTCTTCCAGGCCATCGGCATCCCGATCCAGGAGGCGTGGGGCCTCACCGAGACCTCGCCCATGATCAGCATGAACGGATCGTTGCCCGGCGACATGCGCCTCGGCTCGGTTGGACGCCCGCTGTCCAGCTACGAGATGCGGGTGGCCGACGACGGCGAGCTGCTGGCCAAGGGCCCGTCGGTCTTCTCGGGATACTGGAACAAGCCGGAGCAGACCGCCGAGGTCTTTGATGGCGAAGGCTTCTTCCGCACCGGCGATATTGGCACCATCGACGATGACGGTTTCATCTTCATCACCGACCGCAAGAAGGACCTCATCGTCACCGCCGGTGGCAAGAACATCGCCCCGCAGCCGGTGGAGTCAGAGTTCAAGGAGTCACCCTACATCGAGAACGCGGTGCTGATCGGCGACGGCCGACCGTACATCGTCGCTCTGTTGGCGCCCGATCCCGAGGTCGTGGCGGCGTGGGCCGAGGAGCGCGGCGAGGACGCCGGCGATCTTGCCACCGTGCTGGCCCGTCCCGAGCTGGCGCGCGAGTTCGCGCAAGCGGTGGAAGGTGTCAACGAGAAGCTCGCCCGCTTCGAGCAGATCAAGCAGTTCCGCGTCCTGCCGGAACCGCTGACCGTAGAGGGAGGCGCCCTCACCCCGACCATGAAGGTCAAGAGACGGGCCGTGACCGAAGCCTACGCCGACCTCATCGAGGAGATGTACGCGTAGCAGCCGCGTTCGCGGCTGCCCTCAGAGATCCGCGATGCGAGCGAGGGCACTCGCCTCGCGGATTTCTGAGATGAAGGAGTGGAACTGCAACGAACCCACCCGCCCGCCGGCAGGCGAGACGCCTGCCCCACAAGGGCTCCGAGGAGTTTTGTGGGGCAGGCGTCCTGAAAACGTGCAGGAATGAAACTCCCACCACAAAGGCTCCGGGGTGTTTTTGT
>JAOZUP010000171.1:7968-8386 GCA_029938595.1 Thermoanaerobaculales bacterium
TGAAGAGGAAAATTAAGAATTGAGAATTAAGAACTTGTGCGGCAGCCATTCCTCATTCCTCATTCCTAATTCAAACCGAGTTATCCTTGCTCGCCATGAAACCCACCCTCGAGCTTTGGCTGGTCCGCCACGGTGAGACCACCTTCTCGGCTACGAAGAGAGTGGCGGGTTGGAGCGATCCGCCGTTGACCGCTGTCGGCCGTCGCCAGGCCGCCGATCTGCGGGCGGTGCTCGACGGCCGGGAATTCACCGGCGTATGGTCATCGGACCTCGATCGGGCGGTCGAGACCGCGCGTCTGGCGTGGGGCGAGCCCCGTCGCGACGTCCGCCTGCGCGAGTGCCACTTTGGCGATATCGAGGGTTGCACCTACGAGGAGGCCGACACCGACTACGGTGAGGTCTTCCGGGACTTCCGCGA
>JAOZUP010000172.1 GCA_029938595.1 Thermoanaerobaculales bacterium
CCAGCACCCGCCCGTCGGGTGAGCAGACGAATGACTCGCCGGCGAAGTCGAGGCACTCCTCACTGCCGACCCGATTGCACAGCGCGGTAAAGTAGCCGTTCTGGAAAGCCGCCACCCGGAGTTCCGCCTCGTACAGCCCGTCCGGCCATTCCCCCACCGCGCCTGCTTGCGGCACGACGACCACCTCGGCGCCGGCGAGAGCGAGAGCGCGCATGTACTCCGGGTAGTGGCGGTCGTAGCAAATGGCAATGCCGATCCTCCCGGCAGCGGTGTCAAAGACCGGCGCCCCGGTGTCGCCCGGCGCGTAGTAGCCCTGCTCGTGGAAGCACGGGTAATCGGTGATGTGGACCATGCGCGCACGGCCGCAAAGGCTGCCATCGCTGTCGATCACCGGTGAGCAGTCGAAGCAGCGATCGCCGGCTCGTTCGAAGAGGTTGAGCACAACCACTACACCGAGGTCGGCCGCGCGCTCGCCAAAGGCCTCCGTCACCGGTCCCGGGACCTCCTGAGCCAGTTCCTGGGGCCGCTCGGCGGCCGGCCGCTGCGGGTAGAAGGGCTCGAAGGCAAGTTCGGCGTAGCAGACCAGCTCCGCTCCGTCCGCGGCAGCCTGGTCGAGAGCCGCGAGCCCGCGGTCGAGGTTGTCCTCCCGGTCGTGCGCTGCGTGCTGCTGGACGAGAGCGATGTGCATTGAACCTCCAAATGTCTTCCAGTCATGAGTCCCACAATCCCGATCGTTTCAGGTCTGTCTCCTACCCCGCGCACTGACAAAGAACTCCTGCAGTTTCTCGACATCCGCCTCCACATCCTGTGACGGCGTGAAGGGCTCGCGGAAGCGGATCTGCCGCCGACCGTAGTCCAAAGTCACGGCGAGGATCGGCACCTCGGCACCACGCGCGATCGCGTGGAAGCCGGTCTTCCAGCGCTCGACGCCGCCCCGCGTGCCCTCGGGGGCGAGGGCAAGCAGGAGGTGATCGGAGCTTTTGATGCGTGCCGCCATCTCGTCCACCACGCCCCTGGAATGCGCACGGTCCAACGGGATGCCGCCGAGACCACGCATGAGCAAACCCATCGGTCCCTTGAAGAGAGTGTGCTTGCCGAGGAATCGCAGATCGAGGTCGAGTGCGAGCATGCCAGCGGCGCCGATCACGAAGTCCCAGTTCGAGGTATGGGGCGCGACGATCAACACCGCCTTGGCGAGATCTGGAACCGAGCCCGAAAAGGACCACCCAGCGGCCCACATCACCGATCGCCCGACGGCGCGCCCGATTGACCAGTCGCGTCGCGGCACCGAGGGACCGAGTTCGGGCAGGGGTTTTCTGGCCATCGGGGCCATTATAGGGCGTTGTGGCGTTAAAACGTTGAACGTTAGAACGTTAAACGTTTCGCCTGCACTCTCAAGGAATTCCGGTCTCGCTATACGAACAGGGAGGGCTGCTGGGAACGTTCCAACGTTGAACCTTCTAACGTTTAACGAAAAAAAGCCCGCCCCGAAGGGCGGGCTTGAAGTTCCCTGAGCGGGAGATCAGAACTCGACGCGGAAGCCGAGCTCGAAACGCATTGGCTGCTGCCAATTGGTGGCATCACCCGTATTGATGGAGTTCCCGTCGTCGTCCGTTCCGCAGCCGCTCACCGACTGGCAGACCAGCGTCCCTTTCTCGCTATCCAGGGCGTTGAGAACGGAGCCGATCAGCACCAGCCGCAGCTGGTTGCCGATGGTGAAGCCCTTGGAGAGCTGGAGGTCGAGCTGGTGGTTGGGGTTGGCCTCTCGGTTTCCCCGACTCTCGACAAAGAGGGTGTGACCTGGGGGAAGGTCTTGGTAGCCGGGGTCGGCATTGGTAGCCGTCGGCTGCCAGCGAAAGTCCGAGGAGTAGAAGTAGTCGAAACCGATCGTCCAGTCGCCCTTGAGGCTGAAGAAGCCGTTGAGCTTGAAACGGTGAAGGCGCTGGTCACCCATCCAGCCGTACCGATTTTCGAAATCCACAGGGTAGACGTCGAATAGGGCACTCGCGTTGCGATCCTCCTGGCTGCCTTTGGATTTCGAGTAAGTGTAAGAGGTCAGCAGGGTCAGCCAGCTGTACGTACGGTTTTCATACTTGACCGTAAAACCCTCGTAATCCCGCTTGGCCACCGGCAGATTGGCCATGATGAAGTAGCTGCAGTCCGCATCCGCCGACGGCGGACCCGGCCAGTTGCCGTTGCAGGTGTCCTCGAACATGTCCTTGGTTTCTTTTTTGATATAGGAGAACTCGATCGAGGCCCGCCGGCCCATTGCTCGCTCGTAACCCAGAATGAGCTGGTCGACATACACGGCCTTCAAGTTGGGATCGAGCTGGTTCGGCTCGACGCCAAACGCGTTGGCCGGAGTCAGAAACCACCCGGCCGGATCCTGGTTCTCGGGGTCCGTTCTCCAACCGAATCCCATCGCCGCGGCAAACGCTTGACAGGCTTCGGCGTCCCTCCCGGTGAAGGTCGAGCACGACAACCACCACCCACCAGTAGTGGCGTTGGTATTCACGAATTCAGGCAGTGAGGTGCTGTTGGGGTGCATGTATTGGCCCCAGTTGGCGCGAAGAACGTTCTTGGAATTGCCGGTGATATCCCAGGCAGCCGCTACTCGCGGCTGGACCTTGCTGAGGTCGGCCACCTCGGTGCCAACGTCGTTGTTGTACTTGGCCTGGTCGTACCGGACGCCGAGCTTGAGGGTCAGGTTCGGCATCACGCGCCAGGCGTCCTGCACATAGATCGAACCGATCTTCCCCGTGTCCTCCGCCAGCCCGGGAGAGATGATTTCGTTCATCACAAAGGGCTGGCCGCCGGGAAGTTCCTGATACCAGATGCCGGAGACCCCCGCCTCGGCGCAGGTCACGCCACCGGGCGTGCCGGTGTTGCAGATGCCCGACGTGAAATTCAGATCCTGGTAGCCCAACCCGCCCTTGAATTCGTGCGAGCCTGCAAGGTTGTCGACAAACCAGGTCAGATCGGTTTTGATCTCATCTCGGTCGCGATTGGAGGACTGCTGATTCTGATAACTGTTGTACCAGTCACCCGTGATGGCGTCGTTATGGGCGTGGAGAGAAAGATCGCCGTTCTGGGGAAAGCCCTTGAGCTCGGAACGGAAGACGCCGACAGTTGTGTTCCAGAGCAGCGAATCGGAGAGGACCGCGCTCAGCTCGGCACTGTAGACGTCCGAGCCCTGCTCCTGGAACGCGCCGGCGTCCGCAGCAATATTGAAGGCAGCGTTCCAGTTCGAGATTTCAGCCGGGTCGGAGGTGTACTTGCCGGTCAACCTCCAGCTCGGGTTGATCTGCCAGGTAAGCTTGGCGAGTGGATAGTTACCCTCGAAATCACGGGTATTTGGTGAACCGGTCGGTGTCTGCTCGGAGTTCACATACTCATAGGACGCGAAGAACCAGACCTTGTCGCGCATGATCGGGCCGCCCAAGGTGATGCCGATGTCCTGAAAAGCCGTGTCCTGAGTGTCGGCGTCGAAGTGATCCCCGCTGGTGTTGAAGTTATCGTCACGGTAACGAATGTCGACAGTTCCCGAGAACCGGTTGCCGCCCGACTTGGTCACCAGGTTGACGATACCGCCGGTAGCCATGCCGTATTCAGCCTCGAAGCCGCCGGTCTGGAACTGGATCTCCTGGATGGCGTCGAAGTTGAAGTTGATCCCGAAGGTCGCGGTCACCGGGTCGGTGGTGTTGACGCCATCCATATAGTAGGCGTTCTCACGCTGGCTGGAGCCGAAGACGCGCGGGTTGTCGCCGCCGGAGACGCCAGGCGCCTGAAAAAGTACGCTCTGATACGAGCGGTTGGCCGACCCGATGGCCGCGCCCTGCAGGTATGTGCTGTCTAAGACCACTCCGGTGTTGACCTGAGTCGGGTCGACGACGGGGGTTTCCGCCAGGACCTCGATCTCGCCGGCGAAGGTCCCTTGAGGCATTTCGATGATGATGGACGCAGCGCCGCCGAGGGGCACCTTGACCTCGCTCCGCTCCTGGGTCACAAAGCCCGAGAGCACCACGTTGACCGTGTAGTCGCCGGGAGCAACGCCGAGGAAGGCGAACTCGCCGGCGCCGTCGGTGATCTTGGTCTGCGCGCCGCCGATCAGGGCCGGCGACGCAATCGTCACGGTGACGCCCGGCAGGGCCACGCCAGCATCATCGATCACCGTGCCGATCAACCGACCCGTCGTGGTCTGCGCCTGCAGACCACTCACAGCCAGCAGCACCGCAAGTACCGCCAGCACTGCTCGAGCATTGATGAAACGATCCATCTCCTTACCTCCTCGCATCCGGTTGTTCCTCCAAAAATAATGAGAGAAAAACAACGATCTTCTTATTTTAGCAAGCTCCATGCCTGAATCTTGGTTGAGACCTGGACTGAGTCAGTGATTGGTGTGCGAGATATTGAAAATCAATCCGATTTCCCGTCCGCGCTCCCGCCACTAACCCGCACTTTACCGGGTTTCGCAGCGAGGGCGCTGGGAGGCTACGATTCGCCGTCCGCAGTTGACACCGGGTGGGTCAGAAGTGCGGGCCGGGCGTCTGTTATCATTGGGGCCGCTAAGGTAACGGAGAGCGTCTTGTTGTCCTGCCTTGCAACCCCAACCGCAGACTCGCCCGTGGGCAAGAACATCTCTTGGTAACAAATTTCAACGGGTGACAAAGATCGAATGAGGCCGACAGAATCGAGGCCAACACGGAGGTCCCTGGATGCGTCACGGTGCACAGCTGATAGCGCTCTTCTCGTTGATGGTGGTTCTCGCTGTCCCGGCCGCCGCAATCGACGGACCGGTTCCCGGCCGGCGGGCAGCTGTCGACGAGCTGGCAGAGCGAGCCGATCGGGTCGTGATGGACTCGGCGACCGGCTCCCCGCGCCTCGTCCGGATTTCTGCCGGTTCGATCCAGCTCGAGGGTGCCGACCCGAAGAGCCGGGCCGTGAGCTTTTTCAATCGTTTCCGTCAGGTCTTCGGCCTCGAGGACCCGGCCCGGGACCTCGAGCTCGCAAAAAGCATCGAGGATGAGCTCGGAATGACCCACCTGACTTTCGGTCAAGTCTACGAGGGAGTCCCGGTCTGGGGTGCCGAGATCAAGGCGCACTTTGGCCGCGACGGATTGCTGGAGACGGTCAATGGCGCGGTGGTACCGGACATCACGATCGATCCCTCCCCAAACCTCGGCGCGACGGATGCGGCGGACATCGCACTGGTGGTTGTGGCCAAGAACGAAGGGGTGCGAGTGGGTGAGCTCGAGATCTCACCTCCTACTCTCTACGTGTACCGCACCGGTCTGGCTCGCGGAATCCCGGGCGCCAACCACCTGACGTGGGAGGTCGAGGTCGGCGATCTCTTATCGGTTCGCGAATTCGTCTACGTCGATGCCCACGACGGGCGGATTCTGGATCGGATCTCGGGTATTCACGAGATCACGAGGAACGTCTACCACGAGAACCTCTCGAACCGGATATGGGCGGAAGGGGACTCCTTCCCCTTCTCCGGTCTGAGCACGGAGAGGGACGACGAGGTCAACAACCTCATCACCGTCACCGGCCAGACGTACGACCTCTTTTCGAACATTTCCGGCGGCGCCTTCCTCTCGTACAACGGAAACGGCGCCTCAATGAACTCCATCTATGAATCAGAGGCCATCGACAACTGCCCGAACGCATTCTGGAACGGGCGCAACACCAACTTCTGCAGCGGTCTCGCTGTGGATGACGTGATCGCGCACGAGTGGACCCACGCCTATACCGATTTCAACCACAATTTGATCTACCAGTGGCAGCCCGGAGCTCTCAACGAGGCCTACTCCGACATTTTTGGTGAGATCGTCGATCTGCTCAACGACATTGGGCTCGACACCCCGGACACCCCGCGACTGGCAGACAACTGCTCGATCGTCTCCGGCGGGCTCTTTCCAAGCCTCAGCGTATCTTCGCCCGCGTCGGTAGCCGGTTTGTACGACGCCCGCGGTGCCACCTTCAACCCGGCGGCACCCTGGCAGGCGAGTGGAACAATCGAGCGGGTTGATGACGGGACCGCCACGGCCAGCGACGCCTGCGAGGCGCTCCAGGGCTTTACCTCAGGCCGCATCGCCCTCATCGACCGCGGCGACTGCCCGTTCGTCGACAAGGCTTCAAACGCGGCTGACGCGGGCGCTGTCGGCGTGATCATGGTCAACAACGTGGGCGACGGCCTGGTGACCATGGGCGGCACCCCGCCCGACGGCTTCAACCTCGCCTCGGTCTTCATCGGCCAGTCGGACGGCGACACGATCAAGGCGGCGCTCGCCGACGGCGTGGAGGCCACGATCGCCCAGGACAATCCCAGCGACCCGTCGGTGCGCTGGTTGGTGTCCGAAGACAGCAGCGGCGGCGCCTTCCGCGACATGTGGAACCCCAACTGCTTCGCCAATCCCGGGCGGGTGTCGGATCCTAACTACTTTTGCGGGGAAGAAGACAACGGCGGCGTTCACCTGAACAGCGGCATCCCCAACCACGCCTTCGCGCTGCTGGTCGACGGCGGCAGCTACACCGGCCAGGACGTGGCCGCCATCGGGATGACCAGGGCCGCCCACATCTATTGGCGCGCGATGTCGTTCTACCAAACGCCGACCAGCAAGTTCGCCGATCACGCCGACGCGCTCGAGCTCAGCTGTGAAGACCTCATCGGCCAAAGTCTCACCGACCTCGAAACCGGGTCGGTTTCCTCTGAGGTCATCAGTGTCTCAAATTGCGACCAGGTGACGGCGGCGATGCTCGCGCTGGAGATGCGAGATGATCCCCTGCAGTGCGCCTTCGAGCCGGTGCTCGCCCCCAACCCGCCACCCGTACAACCGACGCACGTTCTCTACTCCATCACCTTCAGCTCCGGCCCCGACCCTTCGTGGGCGGCGAGTAATGAAGGAGTCTTTGACGAGTACAACACCATTCGCAACTGGCAGTGGACGAACTTCGTCCCGAACGGCCGCGATGGCGGCGCGATGTGGGCGATCAACAACTCCTTCATCGGCAACTGCACGACTGACGACCAGTCGGGAGTGCTGTATCTGGAGAGCCCGGTGATCACCCTACCGTCCTATGTATCAGAGACCACGCTGGTATTCGACCATTACGTGGGGACCGAGGACGGCTGGGACGGCGGCAACCTCAAGATCAGCGTCAACGGCGGCCCCTGGGATCCGGTTCGGAGCTCTGCGTTCATTTTCAACCCGTACAACTCATCGGTGATCGACACCGTTGTCATCGACGAGGTAGAACAGCAAAATACCAACCCGCTGGCTGGTGAGCCGGCGTATACCGGCGTCGACGATGGTGAGCTCTCCAGCACATGGGGACAGTCGCAGATCGACCTCATGGTGTTCGCCAGCGGCGGGGACAGCGTCCGCATCCGGTTCGATTTCGGAAACGACGGGTGTACGGGCGTCGAGGGCTGGTACGTGGCTGACTTCAAGGTGCTAACCAACGAACCGCCCGAGCTCTCGGTGCACAGGGCAGGTAGACGAATAAGCCCGTAGCACGCTGGAAGCCGTTAGGTATTAGCTATTAGGTATTAGCTCGGACCATCGCAACGACAACTCCACGATTCTCTGAATGTCGGGCAAGCGGGACCCACCGAGCCATCAATACGGGAACCATGCTAGAGGACTACCAGCCAAGCTGCGATGAGCTAATACCTAATTGCTAATACCTAACAGCTTCAAACGGGACACACGTCCCATCGTGGGACAAAGCAGCACTTCGGCCGCGCGCCCAATACTGGCACGGAGCTTGCTCCTACCCTGATCGACCGATCGACACCAGGGCGAAAACGGTCAGGGAGTCATCATGAGCCATCGCACACATGAAGCCGCCAGCCACGAAATCGAGATCGAGGATCTTCGGGACCCCGCTGCCATTCCGGACATGGTGCACGTTGTTGTCGCGTCCCGCGAGGAAGAGTTGCTGTGGGCGGTCTTTGACGGCTTTTCGGAGCTCCCGACCGTGCGCGTCACCGGCTGCTCGACCCTCCCCCAGACCCGGCAGATCTGCGCCGCGGATCCCCCGGGCTACCTGATCATCGACATGACCCTGCTCGATCACGAGCCGATGGATCTCATCACGCTCGCGAATCTCAGCAAATGGCAAACCCACATCGTCGCCCTCACCGACCACCCGGTCTTCGAGATTGGTGCACGTTTCGGCAAGGCGCGTTTGACCTTCCTCCAGAAACCGGTTTCGACCCACGACCTGCTCCTCCTTCTCCGGCTGCGGATCGGCGACCATGACGAACAACAGGCCGAGGTGTGCTGAAGTGCGTGACCGAATTACTTGACAAAAAACTTGGCAATTGACTTGACGATTTGATCTAATGCTTATATATTCATATAGTCGATAACGAACCGAA
>JAOZUP010000173.1 GCA_029938595.1 Thermoanaerobaculales bacterium
GCTACGTCGAGGAGCACGATTTGAGACAAGCACGGCGGGACGCCGCGATTCGCCGCCCGCAGTAGACACCCGGTGAGATATGCGTGCCAGTGCACACATTTGGCAGGCGGGACGCCTGCCCCACAAGCCGGCCATGAAGGCTGATGCCATCGTTGTGGGGCAGGCGTCCTGCCTGCCGTCCGGGTGGGCACGAATTAAGAATTGAGAACTGAGAATTGGCTATTCCGGCCACCAGCGATAGACGTCGAGGTCGAGGGTGCCGTTGGCGCGAAACTCCACCCCTTCCTCCTCGAGCAACGATCGCTGAAGACCCTTGGGAAAATCGGGAAGGCGGTCGGTCGAGCATCCGCCGGAGGCGTTGACTACTCGCTGCCAGGGGGTGCCGTCCGGACAGCGGTGTATCATCCAGCCGACCGCGCGCGGCGACAGCTGACCCGCCATCACCTCGGAGATCTGGCCGTAGCTCATGACCCGACCGCGGGGAATCCGGCGCACCAGCTCGAGAACCCGCTGCTGCGCGTTGAGGCGCTCGCCCTCGATGTCGCCGTGGACTCTTCCCGTACCCATTCGGCATACCGTACCATCCTTCCGTTTTTGGTGGAAGCCCGCCGCGGGATTCCACCAAAAACGGAACAAAGGCAAAGAATGGGGGGGACAGTACCAAGTTCTTTCCTTCTCCGCGCTACCATGTCCCGGTGTACGCCAAGGTAGCTATTCCCAAGAGCGCTCCCGAGGCGCTGACCTACTCCATACCCGAGGACCTTGAATCTTTTGCCGTTCCCGGTGTCAGAGTTCGGGTGCCGCTCCGAAAGAAAACGGTCACAGGTGTTTTGGTGGAAATCACCCACAGCACCAACCTCGACCCAAACGCAGTGCGCCCTCTGACCGAAGTCCTCGACCCCGAGCCCCTGCTGCCTCCACATTTGTTCTTTCTCGCCGACTTCATCTCCACCTACTACCGGTGCCCGCTCGGTGACACGTTGGCGACCATCCTCCCCACAAGCCTCCTGCGATCCGACGGCGAGGTCGCCCGTCTGACCACGGCCGGCGTGGGCGCCGACCCCGCCGCGCTCCCTTCAAAACAGGGCGCCGTCCTCGCAGCGCTCCAAGCGACGACCAGACTCCGGGTTCCGACCCTCCTCGCACGGGCCGGTGCCCGCGGGCGCGGCCCTCTCGACGCGTTGGTGGAAGCCCGGCTGGCCACCGTCAGCCGCCGGCGCCGCGATCGCGCGCCGGAGGCGGAGGTCGCCGCGGTGCAGCTGCCCCGAAAGCCAATTGAGGAGCTCCTCGAGTTGTGCAAGCGGGCTCCTCGTCGGCGGCAGGTGTTGGAGTGGCTCGCCGAGCAGGGCCGGCCCGCGCTCGCCGCCGAGGTCTGCGCGGAGGTCGGGTGCTCGCCGGCGACCCTGCGCGCGATGGATAAGGCCGGCCTCCTGCTCCGATTTTACCAGCAGGCGCCGCGCCGGCCGCGGTGGGTCCTGCAGCCGACCACAGAGCGTTTCACCCTCACCGACGAGCAGCGGATGGCGGTCGAGACGATCGAGAACGCAATTTCTGGGGGGCACTACACGCCGATCCTCCTCCAGGGTATCACCGGATCGGGGAAGACCGAGGTCTACCTGCGCTGTCTCGAGAAAGTGTTGGCCGGGGGCGGCAGCGGTCTCGTCCTGGTGCCCGAGATCGGCCTCACTCCGGCGGCCGCGGGGGCGGTCGAGCGTCGCTTCGGATCGCAAGCCGCTGTCCTGCACTCGGCGCTCTCGGACGGTGAACGGTGGCGCGAATGGAAGAGGATTCGGGCCGGAGAGGCGAGAGTCGTTGTCGGCCCCCGTTCCGCCCTCTTCGCACCTTTCGAGAACCTCGGACTGATCGTCGTCGACGAGGAGCACGACGCTGCGTACAAGCAGCAGGAGGCACCGCGTTACAACGCCCGCGACCTCGCGCTGGTGGCCGCCCGCCACCTCGAGATCCCGGTCCTCCTGTGCTCGGCGACTCCCTCGGTGGAAGCATCCGCCCTGGTCGAGCGAGACCTCGCTGAACGGCTTCAGCTGACCCGCCGTGTGGCCGGAGGTGAGCTGCCATCGGTTGAACTCGTCGACCTGCGCGGCGAGCCGCCCGAGCCCGGAGAGCAGGGGCGCACCCTGTTTTCCCGTCGGCTCCGCGAGCTGCTGACCGAGACCGTGGAACGGGGCGAGCAGGCGATCCTGCTCATGCAGCGCCGGGGATGGGCGCCGATCTACCTCTGCCGCGACTGCGGCCATCGCATCGAGTGTCCGGCATGCTCGGTATCATTGGTCGTCCACCAGCGATCGGGCGATCTCCGCTGCCACTACTGCGGCCATCGCGAGCGGGCGCCTTCGAGGTGTCCGGTGTGCGGTGGAGACCTCCTCGACGCGGTCGGCGCCGGCACCGAAAAGGTCGCCCACCACCTCCGGCACATTCTGCCCGAGGTATCGTCGGCAATTCTCGACCGCGATACCGTACGCCGGCGATCCGGTCTCCAGGACACGCTGGGGGCGTTCGCTGCCGGCACCGTCCAGGTTCTCATCGGCACCCAGATGGTGGCAAAGGGGCACCACTTTCCAAACGTCACCCTGACCGGTGTGATCTCGGCCGACGCCATGCTCGGCCTACCGGATTTCCGTGCCGGCGAGCGCACCTTCCAACTTTTGACTCAGGTCGCCGGCCGCGCGGGCCGCGGCGAACGGCCCGGACGAGTCGTGATCCAAACCTACTATCCGGAACACCCCGCGGTCCGCCTCGCCTGCAACCATGACGTGACGACCTTTCTCTCCGAGGAGCTCGTCTTCCGGCGCAGCTTCTCGTACCCCCCAGTCACCCGTCTCGCTCTGGTCCGTTTCGAGGCCACCAGCGAGCGTCTGGCCAGGGATGGCGCGGAAGCGGCCGCGCGGGCCGTGACGCCGGTCCCGGAGAGGGCCCGTCTTCGCGGACCTGCGCCCGCGCCGCTGGAGCGGATTCGCAACCACTGGCGATGGCAGCTTCTGCTCTCGGCGGCCAACCGGGAGCTGTTACGCGAGATGTTAGAGAAAATCGAGGCGCAGCCGGTACCGAGGAGCGTCCGCCGTGTGATCGACGTGGATCCGATCTCAACGCTGTAGGCGAGAAGAGTTAGGAAGTTAGGAAGTTAGGAGGTTAGGGGTTTGGGTTCCCACCTGACCTCCTCACCTCCTCACTTCCTAACTTCCTAACCCCATCAGCCTCCGGTAGACCCCGCCCGAGAACAGAGCCACCGCCGTGTTTGTTATGCTCTGGACTACCTGGAACCCGGAGGAGCACGAGAGACAGGGTATTCCAGGTTTACTTGAAGAAGAACACGATCCGGAATTTGTAAGGAGCCCCGTTGGTAGTCGTCAAGGTAATGGGATTGACAACGCGGCGGCGAACCTTTCAGATTCCGGTGCGTAAAACAGGAGCGTAGGGAGACCGAAGGAGGATCCAAGGTGAAAACGAGAATGAACGTGCTGCTCGCTGCAACTCTGTTGGTGCTGTCCGCCGCGCTCGGTAGCTCAGCAACTCTCGATATCTCTGCACTCCCGACCCAGGTTGGGAGTCTCCCGGCGACGCCCGGAGATACGTTGAGACTCGATCTTACAGGCGCCTATCAGCTCGCCCTGGCCCGCAATCTCAATCTCCACGTCGGACGCTACGATCTCGCCATCGCAAACACCGACGTACGCGGCTCCGGCGGCATCTTCGATCCCAACTTCAGCGCCTTCCTCAACTACGATTCGACCGAGGTCCCGACATCGACGATTCTCGAAGGCGCCAACGTCGCGGAGAGCGAGAACATGCGTTTTGGGCTCGGTATCAACCAGCTGCTGCCGAGTGGCACCGAGGTCGGCCTCGAGTGGTTTTCCCGGCGCAGCAAGACCAACTCGACCTTCTTCTTCCTCAACCCGCGCTGGGATGCCCAAATCCGCGCGACTCTCGCCCAGCCGCTGCTCAACGGCTTCGGAACCGTAGCGACCCGCTCGCGGATCATCATCGCCGAGAACATCCGCGACCAGACGGCGGTCGGCTTCGAAGTGCAGGTGATCCAGCTTCTTGCAGATGTCGAGCAGGCCTACTGGGAGCTCGTCGCCACGAGACTGGCGATCGGCGTCACTCAGCAGTCGCTCGAGCTCGCCGAACGACTCCTCGAGGAGACCCGACAGCGGGTCGAGGTCGGAACATCGGCGCCGATCGACACGGTGCAGTCGGAAGCGACCGTTGCGACCCGCAACCAGGAGCTCATCTACGCCCTCAACGCCGCGGCCAACGCCGAGGATAGCCTCAAAGGTCTGCTCGGGTTCGACCAACCCCACGAGTGGCAGGTGCGAATCGAGACCACCGACTCCTATGTCATCGAGCCGATCCTCCCCGACCTCGATGAGTCAATCAACACGGCCCTCGTGAAGCGGCCTGCGATTCTCCGCCAAGAGCTGGAGATGCAGCGACTGCAACAGAACGTCAAGGTGGCGAAGAACCGCGCCCTCCCCCGCCTCGACCTCACCGGAAGCTACGCGTTCGGCGGTCTCAGCGGTACCTCAACGATCGAGGGTCCGGACGGTCAACCGATCACGATCCGCGATGGCTGGGGAGACGCCGCGCAACAGGTGTTCAACTTTGATTTCCCGGCGTGGACGGTCGGTCTGACCTATTCGGTGCCGATTGGAAACCACCAGGCAAAGGAGCTGCTCGCCCGTACCCGCTGGGAACGGGACCGCACTGGCGCCCAGCTCGCAGCCTTAAAGCAGCAGATCACGCGCGAGGTGCGCTTCTCAGTGCGCTCACTTGAGGACGGCGCAGCGGCCATCGACGCAGCGGTCGCCTCGCGCCGGCTCGCCGAGCGCAACCTCGAGGCCGAGCAGACCAAGTTCAACAACGGACTGTCAACCAACTTCCAGGTATCGGAGATTCAGGACGCGGCGGCCACGGCCCAGTTCAGCGAGATCCGCGCACGGGTGAATTACCGCAAAGCCCTCGCGATCTACTACGGTTCGACCGGCACCTTCCTCGAGTCGAAGAGCGTCGAAATCGCCGATCCCGGGGCTCCGGACTCGGCGCACGACTACTGGAAGGACGTGAAGTGGCTGCAGTTCTCCAGCTTCAAGGAATCGAACGAGCTGGTCACCATTCCTGCGGAGCAGGTGAATACCGCGACTGATTAATTCTCAATTCTTAATTCTCAATTCTCAATTTCCACCCGCCCTCCCCATGAACCGGGAGGGCGGTGGTGTATGTGCTCGATGCTCAATGCTCGATTGCTCGATGCGGCTAGAAATTTTATTCCTGGACCATGGTGTCAACGGGCAGGTGGGCGAATCGAGTGTTTCCACCTTTTTGCAGCAACGCGGAACGTAGCCCTTGGTGTAGGGCGGTTTGACCTTGAGGATTCCCTGTTCGAGTTCCTTGATCTCGCAGATGATCCTGTCGCCGTTGTCCATCACGATCTCGTCGATCTTTTCGCGCCCTTCGGCCGTGGGCGCGACGAATGCCACCGAGATCAGGATTGCCGCCCATGGTAGGTGCCGGTATCTCACGCTGAATCCTCCCGGCTAGCCGCTCAACCGCTGAACCGACCGTTCAACCGCCCGAAGCCCCGTTGGACCGTTGAAACGACCGGAAGTCGTCAACTGAAATCATGATCACCCTCGAAGACCGTATCCTGTTGCACCTGCAGGACGGGAAGCGCCTCCCCGGCGCACAATCACGGACTCGGGCACGGAAACGGGCAGAGCCGCGGGCCCTGCCCGCGGCCAGCGGGCGAATCGAGTATCGAGCATCGAGTATCCAGCATCGAGTATCGGGTGGGTGGGGTAAGATCTCCGGCCATGGACTTGAAGATCATCCGCCAGCTTCCCGGCACGCTCTACTCCGCGGTCACCATGGAACTCTTCGAACGCCTCGCCTACTACGGCATGGTCATGGTGCTCGGCATTTACATCATGGACCACCTCGGAATCCGTGCTGATACCTACGGTCTGGTGTACGGCGTCTTCACCAGCACGCTCTACTTCCTGCCGGTGCTCGCCGGCGCTCTCGCCGATCGCTTCGGCTACAAACCAGCCCTGATGCTGGCGTTTTCGACGCTTGCGGCCGGCTACTTCCTGCTCGGCGCCTCCACTGACTTCACGGTCATTTGCGTCGCCCTCGGCCTGATTGCTGTCGGCGGTTCGATCATCAAGCCGACCATCTCGGGCACCGTGACCAGGACCACCGAGGAAGGCAGCACCAGGCCGGTGGGATTCGGTCTCTATTACATGATGATCAACGCGGGCGGGCTCATCGGCCCGGTCATCGCGGCCCAGGTCCGCAACCGAACCGAGTTCCGCTACGTCTTCTGGGTGTCGGCCGCAGCATGCGCACTGATGTTCCTGCAGGCGGTATTCGCCTTCCGCGAGCCGGTGTCAGCCGAAGAGCGTTCCTCGGGCAAGAATATGGGAGATATTTTTCGAGAGATTGTGATGGTCCTCGCAAATTGGCGCTTCATGCTGCTCCTGGTGATCTTCTCGGGATTCTGGGGGATGATCAACGTCCTCTTCGGCTTCCTGCCCCCTTACGTCAATTCCTTCACCGATCTCCACGCGGCCGAGGCCGCTATCGACCGAGTCGTGCCCCTGACCCGCTGGGCGGGCCACTGGCTCAATGCCGAGGTTCTGGTGTCACTCGACGCCCTGCTCATCGTGCTCTTCCAGGCACCAATCTCGTACCTCACACGGCGCTGGCCGACACTGCGCGCCATGCTCATTGGTACGACGATCGCGACCTTTGCGTGGATTTTTCCAGCGATGTCGCCGGTCGCCGCCGTGGTCGCGCTCGGGATATTCGTTTGGTCGCTGGGTGAGATGATCTGTTCGGCACGGTTCTTCGAGTATTGCGGCACGGTCGCCCCGAAGGACCAGGTGGCTCTCTACCTCGGCTACTCCTTCTTCGCCATCTTCATCGGCAACCTCTATTCGGGCCCGTGGGCCGGATGGCTCTACAGACGCTTTATCCAGGCCCCCCACGAAGTCGGAGCACAGATCCAGCCTGGGCCCTTCTTCGCTGGGGTGATGCTGATGGGCGCATTTTCGATGATCGGCCTTGCCCTTTACGGGCGCTTCGTCAACCCTGATCATGCGCGTCAAGATCAAGCGGAGGCGTCATGATCGAAACCCTGCGTTCACTGGTTTCTGATTCTCCCTTCCCCAGCCTGCATGTGATGGTCATTCACTTTCCCATCGCCTGCCTGTTCCTCGCGCCCTTTTTCGACATCGGGTGCATCGTCTTCCGCAACCGAGTGTGGCTCGACCGCGCCGCCATCGCCCTTTACGTGATAGGGACGATCGGCGCGGGCGCCGCCTACCTCACCGGCCAGCGCGCCGCCGCGGCGTTGCAGGGTCTTTCTCCCACCGCCGAATCGGCGCTCGCCGATCACGAGAATCTCGCCGTGCTCACCCTGGTCGCGCTTTCGGTCGTCAGCCTCGTGCGCCTGGCCGTGAGCTGGCTCGGCCGAAACGACCGGCGCATCAACGTCGGCATTTTCCGTCTCCTGGCCATTCCGGTGGCACTCGCCGGTCTCGCCATGCTTGCCCTCACCGCCGATCGCGGAGGCACGTTGGTATACACGCACGGAGTCGGCGTCACCCCAGGAATCGTTGAAACGTTAGAACGTTAAACGTTGAACGTTACTACTCCGAGCGGGGGTGGGTGGGCGGAACGTTCAAACGTTTTAACGTTTAACGTTCAAACATTCTGGGCTTCGAGGGCAGTGGCGACGTTGTTCATCTCATCGAGCTCGCCGGTGGCGGTCACCATGAGCTCGTCGAAACGGATCGCTGAACGGTAGGCCGTGATCGCCTCCGCTTCGTAGCGGGCGCTCGCCTGCAGGAGACGCAGCCCGGTCACCGCCACATCGCGTGCCGCGGCGCCGCCGTGGAGGCGGGCACACGCCATCAACAGCTCCTTACGCGAGCTCGAGTCCTGAGCCGCCTTGCGCGCCAGTGCCACCGCGGTCTCCACCTCGGCCGCGAGCCGCGCCAGCTCGAACATGGCCCACTGCTCGCGCGGCAGCTTCCTGGTGTGGGCGGCAAGAATCGTCTCCGCCAACGCATCGGCCGCGAGCGCAGCCGCCTCACCGGTTCCCAGCTCCCGCAGCGTGGTCGCCATATCGCGGTAGAAGCCACCCTTGGTCTTGACCACCATCCGCCAACGGTGGGTGCCGATGATGTTCTGCAGGATCTCGGAGGTTCCTTCGTAGATGGTGGTGATTCGCACGTCGCGGCGGATCTTCTCGACCTCGTACTCGTGGGTGTAGCCATAACCGCCGTGGGCCTGGATGGCCGCGTCCGCCGCCGCGTTGCCGGCTTCGGTGGC
>JAOZUP010000174.1 GCA_029938595.1 Thermoanaerobaculales bacterium
CCGGTGGGTGGACGGCCTTCGTGTCTTCGTGTCTTCGTGTTTGCGATGTGCGCGGTCGGCTCTGCGGCTCTGCGCCTCTGCGTTGAATCGGATCAGCCGCCCATGCCCGGCGAGTAGCCGGGAATGAGATCGATCTGATACTGGGCGGTGTCCATCATGGCGAAGCCGATGAACAGGAAGAGGAAGAAGAAGGCGCTGAGGAAAACGAAGGCGTTGAACGGTTTGTCCCAGCGCAGGTGCATGTAATAAAGCGCCACCAGCACGGCCTTGCCGGTGGCGATCGCGAGCCCGATCCAGATGTTGAGGAACCCGAGATCGACGTTCGAGGCCGACACCGTGAGCCAGGTGCCGAAAATTAAAGCAACCCAGACGATCAGCAGCAATCGGACGGACGCGATGTGTACAAATGACTGTTCGTGTGCGCTCACGGACACCCTCCCCTATTCAATGAGGTACAGGAGCAGGAAGAGGTAGATCCAGATCAGATCCACAACATGCCAGTAGAGGGCCACCATATCCACGCGGGTAAAGTGGCCGGTCGAGAAATAGCCGCGGCGGGCGCTGAGGTACAGCCACATGAACGCCCCGATCCCTCCAAGCACGTGGATGCCGTGGAGGCCTGTCATCAGGAAGTAGATGGAGAAGAAGGTCTGGGCATTTGCGGGTTCGACCTCAATGACCTTTTCGCTCGACTCTTCAGTGCCCTGCGTCGCGAGGCCAGGCGGACCCTCAGCAGCCGGGGCAATCGTCGAACGGTTCGCCTCGGCAGCGGGTGCGGCGGCCGGCGCCTCCTCGATCAGAACCGTCTCGG
This sequence comes from Thermoanaerobaculales bacterium, assembly GCA_029938595.1. GTDB lineage: Bacteria > Acidobacteriota > Thermoanaerobaculia > Thermoanaerobaculales > Sulfomarinibacteraceae > Sulfomarinibacter. Next base: position 812 of record JAOZUP010000174.1, read on the forward strand.
TCTCGGCCAGCACCCCGTCGCCCACCTTCTGGAGGGCGGTCACATCCTCGACCACCCCTTCCACAGCGCCGGTCTCGAAATCTTCCTTGGTGATCAGAATCTCGGATGCTTCCTCGTGGTCGACGTGGGGGTGGTACTCCCGCGCCCACAGCAGGCCGTGCTTCCACTTGCTGTTGTACTCGACCGCCTTGACACCGAGAAAGCCGAACGCAAAGAGCATCGTCAGCAAGAGCATCCCTTTGAGCATGCGGATCTGCTTGAGCTGCGCGGCCCGCACTGCCCAGGCCGCGGTCAGCGAGCTGCAGATCAGGATCACCGTGTTGAGGGCGCCCAGGCTCTTGTCGAGAAAGTGGTGCCCGAAGATGAAGACCTCGGGATGATTGAGGCGATACACCGAATAGGCGACGAAGAGACCCCCGAAAAACAGGATCTCGGTGGCGAGGAAGACCCACATCCCGAGCTTGGCCGACTGGTACTGCTGGTCGGCGTTCTCGAAGTGGTGGTCGACAGCCAGGCCGTCGGTCTCGAGATGGGCGTTCTCGGTCATCAGTCCGCCCCTCTCGGAGCGGCGAGGACCGAGCTCGGGTCGCGACGCACGTAACCCTTGATTGACGGGTCCCAACTCAGTGCGTCGAGGTCGTACGGATCGCCCGCCTGCATCTCGTGCTCGAAGTTGAAGTATGGCGGCGGGGAGGCGGTCTCCCACTCGAGAGTCGCCCCGCCCCAGGGATTGGCCGGCGCCCGCTCACCCCGCACCAGCGAGTGCAGAAGATAGCCCGCCATGATCAGGAACCCGATCATGAGGATGAACGAACCGACCGTCGAGGCCTGGTGGTAGGCGGTGAAGCGCTCGAGGTAGTTGTAGTAGCGCCGCGGCATGCCATGGCTGCCCATCACGAACTGGGTGAAGAAGGTGAGGTTGAATCCAACGAAGATCAACAGCGCCGAGACCTGGGCCCAGCGCTCCGAGTACATCCGCCCGAAGATCTTCGGCCACCAGTAATGGATGCCGGCAAGGAAGGCGATCACCGTGCCGCCGAACATGACGTAGTGGAAGTGGGCGACTACAAAGTAGGTGTCGTGGAGATGGATGTCGGTGGAGAGTGATCCCAGGAACAGACCGGTGAGACCGCCGATGGCAAAGAGAAAGAGGAACGACAGCGCGTAGAGCATCGGCGCCGCAAGCCGGATCGAGCCCTTGTACATGGTGGCCAGCCAGTTGAAGACCTTGACCGCCGACGGAATCGCGACCGAGAAGGTCAGGGCCGAGAAGATCATATTGGTCAGGCTCGACTGGCCGCTGGTGAACATGTGATGGCCCCATACGAGAAAGCTGAGGAGCGCGATCGCGATGGACGACCAGGCGATGAAGCGGTAGCCGAAGATGTGTTTGCCGGAGAAAACCGAGATCACCTCGCTCATGATCGCCATCGCGGGCAGGATCATGATGTAGACCGCTGGGTGCGAGTAGAACCAGAAGAAGTGCTGGTACAGCACCGGGTCGCCGCCGAGCGCCGGGTCGAAAATGCCCACGCCCAACGTCCGCTCCGCGATCAGGAGCAGGAGAGTGATGCCGAGGACCGGCGTCGCCAGCACCTGGATGATCGCCGTCGAGTAAATGCCCCACAGAAAGAGCGGCATGCGGAACCAGGTCATCCCCTCGGGACGCATCTTGTGGATGGTGACGATGAAGTTGAGCCCGGTGAAGATGGACGAAAAACCGAGAATAAAGGCGCCGAGAGTCATGGCGACAACGGCCGTCCCGGTGGTAGTGGAGTACGGCGTGTAAAACGTCCAACCGGTGTCAACGGCGCCGATGATGATGGAGGCCACCGCAACGGATGCACCGATCAGCCACAACCAGAAGCTGGCGAGGTTGAGCCGCGGCAGGGCCACATCTTTGGCCCCAAGCATCAGCGGCAAGACGAAGTTGCCGAGGGTCGCCGGGATCCCGGGAATGATGAAGAGGAAGATCATCACTGCACCGTGGAGGGTGAACATCTTGTTGTATGTGTCGGCGGTCATGATCGTCTGGCCCGGAGTCAACAGCTCGGTACGAATGAACATCGCGAAGACACCGCCGAGGAAGAACGACGCCAGTATCACCGCCAGATACATGATGCCGATGCGTTTGTGGTCGAGGGTGAACAGCCACGAGAGAACCCCCTTGCCATGGTTCAGGTAGCTGTCGCGCTGACCGGGACCGGCGGGTTGGCCGTCTCCGGTGAGTACTGTGGTCGCGTCTGTCATCGGCTCCTACTCCTCCTGCGAGGCCCCTGCCGGGGCCTTGAGATACTCGATGATCGCCATGATCTCGGCGTCCTTGAGCCGCCCCTGATAGGTCGGCATGACGGGCTCGAAACCCGCCACCACTCGGGCGTTGGGTTCGAGGATCGACTCGCGAATGTAGTTCTCGTCAACCGTGATCGTGCCGCCGTCCGCCATGTTCTCGGTGCGCCCGAACACTCCCAGCATGGTCGGCCCGGTCTTGGCCGAGCCGTCCATGCTGTGGCACTGCTGGCAGCCGCGCACCTGGAAGAGCTTGCGGCCGGCGTCAACCGGGGTCATGGTCTCGAGGAAGTTCGACGCCTTCTCGAGCCAGATCTCGAACTCGCCGGGCGGGTGGACGATGACGTGGGCCAGCATGTCCGAGTGGCTGGTGCCGCAGTACTCGGCGCAGAAGAGATCGTACTCGCCCGGCTCGGTGGCTTCGAACCACACCTTCGTGTAGCGCCCTGGGACGACATCCTGCTTGATCCGGAAGGCTGGTACGTAGAGGCTGTGAATGACGTCGGCCGACGACATCACGAGCCGCACCGGCCGGTCGACGGGGACGTGCAGATTTTCGTCGACATAACCGTTGGGATAGTTAAAGCTCCACTTCCACTTCTGCCCCTCAACCAGGATCTCGTAGGCGTTGGCCGGGGGCGTCGCCATGTCGAGGTACCCCTTGAAGCCGAAGAAGAAGATCACGATCACAATGATCACTGGGATCACCGTCCAGGTAATCTCGAGGGCCGTGTTGTGGCTCGGAGAGCTCTGGGCCTGCTGACCTTCGCGCCGACGATATTTGATCACGAAGACCACCATCACGACGACGATGAGAATGAAGAAGAAAACCGAAATTGCGAGAATGAAGTTGAAGAGCCAATCGACGCTCCGGGCGACCGTCGAAACCTGCGGCGGCATCCAGAAGGAGCCATCGTCGGGGTCGGGGCCCATGGCTATTCGTGCCAGGAGAAGTCCAACAAAATTCAAAGCTGTCATCGAGTTGCGTCCCTCTTTGCAAGCGATTTCCTGCGCCGCCACTCGCGGAACCAGAACATGCCCAGAGCGACTGCGAGAATCGACGCGGTGGCCCCTCCGCCAACCCTCATGATGTTCATCGCAACCGGTGAATAGCGGCGGTTCGATGGGTCGTAGTGATAGCAATACATGATGATTCGGTCGATGGTGCTGCCGATCTTGCCCTCGGACGCCTCGAGCAGACCGAGCTTGAGGCGTTTGGCCGGGTACTCGATTCCGTAGAGGTACCGTGCGACCCGCCCGTCCGGCGTGCACACGAAAATCGCGGCTGCGTGCGCATACTGCTGTTCCACCGGGTCGTACGCGAAACGAAATCCGACCGTCTCGGCAAGGCGATCGATCTCCGGCTCGCGTCCAGTCAGGAAATGCCACCCCGTCACTGCCGAAGGCCGGCCGTAGCGCTTGAGGTAATTCTGTTTCTTCTCCTTGGCCAGCGCAGGGGTCTCCAGGGGATTGATGCTCACCGTCACGATCTCGAACTCCTGGCCCGGGGTCCACTCCATCTGCTCGAGTCCGTCGACCAGGCCGTTGAGCATCAGCCCGCAGAGCATTGGACAGCGGTAGTAGTTGAGGGTCAGGATCACCGGACGCTCACCGTCGAAAAAGCTGCCGAGCGTGACCGAAATGCCGTCTTCGTCGCGAAACTCGAGATCCATCGGCAGCTTGGCGTCGAGGTGCTCGGTGATACCGACCTCCTCGAGCGCTTCTGGAACCTGCTCGACGAGCTGGGCATGGGCGACGCCCGAACCCGTCCACAGGAACACCATAACCATCACGCCGATGGCGTGAACACGTCTCGGTCTCATCATTTGAATCGACATGGCGCAACCCCGTTCGGATCAATCAACCGCGGAACCTCGCACAAGATTCCGTCCACCCGATCGCAGGGGTCAGGGGTCGGCAGGTGCGCCCCAAACCCTCCACCCTGAACCCTGTGTCCGGAGGGGGTGGGTGGCATGTACGCTACCCCTATCGGCAACGCGATGAAGAAGGGAATCTCAGCTGTCGGTTACGGTGACCGCTGCACCCTTCGCGTTCTTCTTGATCGACTCGATGCCCTTCATGCAGGCATCCTTGGACTTGTAACCCTGGCCATCGCAAATCACCTTGCCGTTCGCAGCCTTGAGACGGAACCGGAAGTCTCCACGCTTGCCTTTGTACACTTCAAACTTTGCAGCCATACGCTCCTCCTTGATGAAATCTTTCGTCGCACATCCTAGCAGATCCCAATCACCGAAATGACTCTGTTCGAGAGCGGCATGGTGGCCAAGCTCAGGGTCACCAACCCCAACCCCGAGGCGCTCACGATCGACGGCGCCTCGTTCAAGCTGATTCTCGACGACAAGATGGGCACTATTGATCTTGCCGACATGGGGCTCGTGGATTGAATTCGGAATTCGGAATTCGGAATTTCCACCCGCCCATCTCCAAGGCGGTAGGTTCTTCGGTTGCCGGAGAGTGCTCGTGTTCTTTGGTCATTGTGGTGGCGGGCCCTAAAGGACCCGCCTACAGGTCTCCTGGCAGTCTTTTGTAGGCGGGTCCTTTAGGGCCCGGCCCGCCACCACGACGATTCGGAACCGGGGGAGCGAAACCTGAGCTATTTGCTCATCCACTCGACCGCGCCATATGTGAGGTAGGGGTGCGACCGCGGGCACACGCCCGCGGCCGCCGTCTTGATTGCAGCCTTCAGGCCTTGAAGAGACCGCCCAGCAGACTCGATCCCAGCTTGACGATGTCGTCCATGGAGTCGCCGTCACCATCGCTGTCGAGCATCTTGGCGAACATGTCCACCGCTGACGGTGAGACCTGGCGCGCGGTATGTTCCTGCTGACCGAGGGCCGCAGCGAGACCGGAGGCGTCGAAGCCATGTTGACGCTTCGCCTTGCCGAGAGCTCCCATGACCAACGGCGCCGCCATGGCCATGATCTTGGCGACCGAAGCGAGATCGACGCCGCTCGAACGGCTGACCGCCGACTCTACATGCGCTTGGCGGCCACCGAAGACATGACCGAGGATCCCGGTGCCCGCAGCGACAGCGCCGGCGCTGCCGAGGAACCCGGCCACATCATCCATGATGCTCCCGTCGTGGTCACGGTCGAGCGCGCCGAGCAGGCCCTCGGCACCCCCCGACGTCGAGGTTTGACGGGTCAATCCCGCCATAATCGCCGGCAGGGAGCCCGCCAGCACCTTCGTGACATCAGCCCCGCTGACACCAAGGGACTTCCCAATCTGGGCGATCCCGCCTCCACCAAGTTGCTCCATCAACGAACCGAGAAGATCAGATGAATCCGTCATGATGCTCAGTCCTTGAGGATGAAGGTGACCTTCATATTGACGCGGTAGGCGGTCACCTTGCCGTCGTCAACATCGACCTTCATCTCGTTGATCCAGGCGCCCTTGACCTTGTCGAGGGTCTTGTCGGCACGGTCGATCCCCTTTTGCACGGCGTCCTCGAAGCTGGTGTTCGACGATGCGCTGATCTCGGTAATTTTTGCGACTGACATGGTCTTCTCCCTTGCGATCGTGGGCCGCGAAGAGGCCCGGTTGACGATTGACGGAAGCGACGCCTCGCGACCGCCCCGACTATTTGTGACAGATTCCCGCGAAGTTTAACACAGGAATCAATCTTATGACGAGCTCACAGCTGACAGAGGTTGGGGAGTTAGGGGGTTAGGGAGTTGACCCTCACCTCCTCACCTCCTCACCTCCTCACCTCCTCACCTCCTCACCTCCTCACACCTAATACCTTCGACCTACCATCCCCCGCTGGCACCGCCGCCGCCGAAGCTGCCGCCACCGCCCGAGAATCCGCCGCCGAATCCGCCGCCCCCGAATCCGCCGCCTCCGCCGCCGATCATGGGGCCCCAGAAGGTTCCACGCTTCGATCCGGCGCCTCGGCCGACCGCGGTCTTGGGCCACAGGAGGCGCAGCAGGGGAAAACCGACCAGCCAGGCGCCGGCGGCCACCGCACCGGCCGTGGGCCCAAAGATCGCGGCCGGGAAGACAAAGAAGAACGGGGTCAGAAACAGGTAGAGGATCCACCCGGCCGCGCCTCGCGATGACAGCGCCGCGCTGATGAAGGGCAGACCGAAGATCAGGAAGAAGATCAGCGACCCCGGATTCATCCCTCCTCCGCGAGCGGGCTCTTCCGGAAGGACCAACCCTTCGCCCCGGATTGCCGAGGACACGGCGTCCACGGCGGCATCGACGCCACCTTCGAAGTCCCCGGTGCGGAACCGCGGCGTCATCAGTGCATCGATGATCCGCCCGGATTGGGCATCGGTGAGCGCGCCCTCAAGTCCATAGCCAACCTCGATCCTCATTCTTCGGTCGTCGCGCACGATGAGGATCAGCACCCCGTCATCGACACCGGCCCGGCCCAGTTTCCACGTCTCGACGACCCGAATCGAGAAGTCCTCGATGGGGTCACCCTCGAGGCTCGGGATCGTGAGCACCACCACCTGGGCGCCGGTTTCTTCCTCGAGCTGCTGAAGTCTGCCGTCGAGCTGGGTTTCATAGCCGGCGCCGAGCATGCCGGCCCGATCATCGACACGGCCGGAAAGGAATGGCACCTCGAGCGCGGCAACCGCGGTTGCACCGAGTAGCATCGCGACGAGAGCCCACGATCGAAGCAGCCGGCCTGATTCAGTCGCCATCTCAGCGCTCCCTGATCCGCGGCGCGTCGGAGAGCTCATCCTCGTCGTCCGGCCGTAGCTCGACCTCGTACCGGACCAGCACCTCACCACAGCGGGTCAACGCTTCGCAAAGTGCCTCCCGCGCCCGTCCCGCCTTGATTCCCGCAACCAGATCATCGACCAGGTGCAGCCACTCGTCCTTCGGCACCGTGCGGTGGACCCCTTCGTCGGCGAGGATCACCGCCTGATGCTCGAAGAGCGCCAGGAACACCAGGATGCCCGTACGGTCCCGGGTGTTGAAAACCTCTTCTTCGAGGAATGCCGACTCGGCTCGAAGCCGCGCGCCGCGTTCGAGTTGATCTATCGGAATCAGCCACCGGCCGACCACGTCGATTCCGGCCAGCACATAGCCGAGGCCCGATCCGACCACGGCCGGCAGGGTGATCCACCACACGCCGTACCCGCCCCAGAAATCGCCAAAGGCATTGACCAGCCCCGCGATCAGCGCCGCGGCAAGAGCGCCGAGCGCGGCGCCCCGCCAACGCGCCTCATCGCGGTCGAGCACACGCTCGACGATGTAGGGCACGATCTCA
>JAOZUP010000175.1 GCA_029938595.1 Thermoanaerobaculales bacterium
TTATTCGCAACCTCGCGGGCTCGCTGCGCTCCCGCTGGCAGCGTTTGCATGCCCGAGTCGTGCTCGGAGAGGAAATCAGCGCGGTCGGCGTCGACATCTACCCGTTCTTCGAGCAGATGACGGGCGTTGGATGGTACGAGTGGAACCTGCTCGCCGCGCTCGATAAACGAAGCGACGGCCTCACGTTCAACCTCTACGCCCGGACTTTTCTCGCTCCCGATGAGCCGCCGCCGCCCGAGATGCCCGGCAGCCGTAACATGCGCTTGCGCGTTCACCAGATTCCTCCCGGCTTTCTCCTGCCGGTTCGACCGACCCTCGCACTCCTGCGGACGGTGGTGGAACCGCTCTTGCGCACCTTTGACGGCAACTCCGTCCTCTTTGCGCCTAACTTTTTCCTCCACGGCGACCAGGAACCGTTCGGCAGAGCCCAGGTGGTGACAGTCCACGATCTCGCCTTCATCGCCATGCCGAAAACGGTGTCTCCGGCGACGCTGGAGGGGCTCAACAGGCACCTCCCCCGCACCCTGTTCCACGCCGACCGGCTGATTGCGGTCTCCGAGACTACCGGCGGCGAGCTGATCGACCTCCTTGACGCCGATCGGCGCATCGTGCGGACAATCCACGAAGGGGTCGACCCCAGCTTCGCTGAGGAAGGCGATGACCCACCCGGCGGTGTGCCGTCGAGTTACTTGCTCTTCGTCTCCACCCTCGAACCGCGCAAGAACGTGGCAGGAGTCCTCGAGGCCTTCCGTCTGCTGGTGGAATGGGGTTATGGGGGCGACCTCGTGCTTGTTGGTCGCTGGGGCTGGCACACCGATGGGATCCGTCACGAGCTCGAGGACTCGCCGGTCCGCGGTCGCGTGCTTCACCTCGACTATGTCGACCGCCAGCGGTTGGCCGCGCTCTACCGTCACGCCGATGCCCTGTTGTTCCCGTCGTGGCTCGAGGGTTTCGGCCTGCCGCTCGTGGAGAGCATGGCCTGTGGTACGCCGGTGATCACCTCCGGAACCTCCGCCATGCCCGAGATCGCAGGCCCCGCCGCGGTCTACGTCGATCCCGCGAGCCCACACGGCATCGCCTCGGCAACCGCGGCCCTGCTTGCCGACTCCCAACATCGCGAGCGGCTCGTGAGACTCGGCCGCGAACGCGCTAAGAAGTTCTCCTGGGAGCGGGCGGCACAGGCTACCGCCGCCGTCCTGCGCGACGCCTCCGGCCTGTCCGTCGAAGGCGAGGATGAGTATCGGGCCTGAGGACCGTTTCCACACGCCCTTCCCGAGAGGAGCCACCTTTGACATTGTTTGCGGTCGACGCGGCAAAGCGCCTCTAATTGGCGGCGAGGGTGGTGCCACCCTTCGCATTGTTTGAATTCGTCGCTCCCCTGTTCAGAAACCTCTCTCGGGCAAACAATGCGAAGAGTGGCACCTGTGTCGCCGATGCAGCAAAGCGCCCCTAATGGGCGACGGCATTCCTAATTCCTAATTCCTAATTTGAATCGTTAGGCCCATGCGTCGTGTACCGCAATCCTGAGCGTGCGCCAGAGGATTCGCATGTCGAGGCCGAGGCTCCAGTTCTCGATGTAGTACAGGTCGTGAGCGATGCGTTGGCGAATTGACGTATCACCGCGCAGTCCGTTGACCTGGGCCCAACCCGTGAGACCGGCCCGCACCCGGTGGCGAACATTGTAGGCCGGGTACCTGCTGCGAAAACGCTCGACAAACTCCGGCTGCTCCGGACGAGGCCCGACCAGGGACATGTCACCTCGCAGCACGTTATAGAGCTGCGGCAGCTCGTCGAGATTGGTGCGACGCAACACCTCTCCAACCCGGGTCACCCGTGAATCCCGAGTGCGCGTCCAGTGAGCCTCACCATCTCCTTCGGCATCCGCGCGCATGGAACGGAACTTGAAAAGCCTGAACGAGCGGCCGTCCAAGCCGGTGCGCACCTGGGAGAAGAAAACCGGCCCCCCATCCTCGCGCTTGATCAGCCAGGCAATGAGGGGGAAGAGCCATGAGGTTGCCAGAAGAAGGGCAGCCGAACCCGCGATATCAAACCCGCGCTTGACGATCTGATTCCACCCCTGGAGTGGGATCTGGGTCAGGTTGATCAACGGCAGACCATCGAGGTCCTCGATGCCGGCTCGCATGACGTAGTACTGGAGCACGTCCGGAACAACCTTGATGTCGACCAGCAGCTGCCCCGCCCGGCGGATCAGCTGCACCGTGCGATAGTGCGCGGCCAACGGCAGTGCGATCATCACCTGATCGACTCCATGCCCGGCGACCACGTTCTCCAGCTCATCGGTGGTCCCCAGGACAGGAACCCCTTGAATATTGCGTCGCTGTCTGCCGGGATCATCGTCGAGGAAACCCACGATCGAGAAGCCAAACTCCTTGTGAGCATCGAGCCGCTCGACAACCTGCCTGCCGAGATCACCGGCACCGATAACCAGTACCCGCTGCAGGTTGCCGCCGGAACGGCGGATGCGGGCGAGCCCGGCGGTTATGCCCCACCTGAACAGGCTGACGAGGGCTGCGTCGGCGACCGCGAAGACCGCCAGAAAGAGCCGCGAGTAAGTGAAATCGGGCGGTCGGTAGAATGTCAGCCCCGCGGTGAGGAGGACGGTGGCGAGCATCACCGCCAACATCACCCGCATCCCCTCTTCGAAGCGGGAGCGCATCCGTCGGCGGTGGTACAGACCCTGGAAGTAGAACACCACGGGGTACAGCACCAGCACAACCGGCAGCAGCCGAAGGTACATGGAAAGCGGTGGCATGCCCTTTGTGACCGGTTGGATCTCGATCACAAACCGTAACCAGTACGCGAAGAAAAATGCCACGCTGGTGGCGAGAAGGTCGCCGATCAACTGCAACACAACCTGGATCTGGCGACGACGCTCAATCACTGTCGGGGATCTCCGAATCCCAGTCGATCGAGCAGGAAACAGAAGCGGGTTCGGAATTGCTCGCGGGAGAAGAGATCGGCACGATGCCGCAGCTGCCCGACGTCCCAATCCCGATCGAGAACCCGCGCGGTCGTATCGACCAGCGCCTCGACCGTCGACTCATCGGCGAGCTCGCCTTCGACCCCGGCACGGACGATATCCGCAGTACCGGAATGGGCGAGACCCACGACCGGCGTCCCGCACGCCAGGGCCTCCACCGAGACCATCCCGAAGTCCTCCACGTTGGGAACCAGCAGCGCCGCAGCTCGCCTGTAGGCGGCCCGTAGATCATCGCGGTCGAGCCAACCGAGGAATGTAACATCGGGTCCTCCGAGGCGACGTAGGGCGCGCATCCGCGGCCCGGTACCGACGATCTCCAACTTGCGGCCCAGCTTTCTCGCAACGGCAATCGCGACCTCCACCCTCTTGTACGGAACCAGGGCCGCTACCGTCAGGAGATTGTCTGAGCGCTCTCCACCCGGGGTGAAATATTCGGTTGCCACGGGTGGCGGGATCACCTCGGCGGTTCGGTTCCAGTAGTGCTGGATTCGCCACGCCACCAGGCGAGAGTTAGCCACCAGGCGGTCAACCCGGGCCGATGACACCATGTCCCACTGACGCAGGCGGGCAAAGCGGGTTTCCACGATCGGGCGCAGCAAACGCGGCAGTGGGTCGAGATACTGTGCCCGCTGATCCCAGACATAGCGCATGGGGGTGTGGACATAGCTGAGATGGAATGCGCCGGGAGGCGGGATCACACCTTTGGCGACGGCGTGCGAGGTGGAGATCACGAGCTCCGCGTCGGGAAAGGCAAAGGACTCTGCCGCCGCCGGCATCAGCGGCAGGAGATACCGCCAGCGACGTCCGCCGAATGAAGGCGCCTGCAGCCACGAGGTCCGGATCGAATGCTCCTCGAGGAGCGGCGCCACACTGCCGGCTCGGTGGACCAGAGTATAGATCGGAGCATACGGGAACAGGCGAGCAATATCATAAAGGACCCACTCCCCTCCCCGCATGCCGGTCATCCAATCGTGCACCAGAGCAACCCGCAATCAGACCTCCCCGAGCGCCAGCCGATACACGGCTACCGTCTCCTCCACCGTCCGATCCCAACCCATTGCGTCCGCTTTTTTTCGCCCCGCGTCGATCATGCGGCGACGCAGGGGATCATCCACCAACACTCGTTCCAGCGCTTCGGCCACCTCGTCCACTTCGAGGGGGTTGACCAGCCGCGCGGCGCCCTCGCCCAGCTCGCGCATGGCGCCGAGGTTGGAGGTCACAACCGGCAGCCCGGCACACATGGCCTCCAGTACAGGCAGACCGAAACCCTCGTAAAGTGACACATGCAATAACGCTGCGGCCACATGGTACAGCGTGTGCAGATCATCACGGGGTACCCTCCCCAGCAGCCGAACCCGATCTCCGAGGCCGAGGCGTTCCGCACGCACTCTGAGCCGACTCTTCGCATCCGCACCACCGAGGAAAACCAACTGGCCCGGGATCCTGTGCTCCCGCACCGCCAGGTGGTAGGCCCGCAACACCAGGTCGAGGTTCTTGTGGGGTTTGTCGTTGGCGACCACCAAGATCAGCGGCGAACGCAATCCGTGCCGAGCCTTCAGCTTCTCCAGCGTCTCCTTCTCGGGACGCTCCGCCAGGCTCGGGTCTACGCCGTTGGCGACCACCACCATCCGCTGACGATCGGCTGAAAAGAGATTGACGAGATCCCGCCGTGAGGAACGCGATACCGTGATCACCCGCCGAGCGCGGCGGAGGGCAGAGCCGACCATCAACCGGAGGTAGAGCCGCGCCAGGTGCGGCCGGTTCTCGGGTGGATAAAAAAGTTGAATCAGATCGTGGATCGTCACGACTGTCGGCTTCCCCACCAGGCGCGGTACAACGTAGTGGGGAAAATGCACAAGATCGACGCGCTCCCGCCACAGCGCGGCCGGAAGCTGGACGTGTTCGGCGAGCCCGTAGCCCGCCGCCGAGGTCGGGATGATGCGCGCGCTGGGCGCAAGGGTGGCGACTCGCTCCTCGTGCCCGGATCGCGTCAGGACCGTGAGGTCGAGGTCGGCGCGCTTGTCCAGACCACGGAGAAGGGCACGCAGGTAGGTCCCGATACCAAAATCGGCGAGCTTCCGCCCATCGAGCACCAACCTCATTTTCATGCGGCCATTGTAGCGTGCCAACCGGCGCGCCTGACGAACGTCCCGCGAGGAGGTCAGAAGTTGAGAGTTGAGAGTTCAGAGTTGAGAGTTTATTTGAGGCGACAGAACCGGTACGTGACAGAAAATCCGTCCTCAACTCTTAACTCTTAACTCTAAACTCTAAACTCCTAATTCATTTCCTCTCTATACTGATTCCCATGTACACGGCCCTGGTGATCCCCTCCCTCGGTGCGATCCACCTGACTGCTTGCCTCGAAGCCGTGGCGGGTCTCAATCCTGCACCCGATTTCAAAGTCCTCGTGCTCTCCGGCGCCGTTGCCGTACCACCGGGGGTTGATGGCTTCCACGTCCTCCAGCCCTCCCAACGACTGGGTTTTGCCCCGGCCGTCAATGCCGGGCTCGAAGCCCTTCCACCCCATGTGGACGCGGTGGCGGTTCTCAACGACGACGCCACCCCGGAACCCGGCTGGCTCGGCACGCTCGGTGCCGCTCTCGAAGGTGATTCGAAGCTGGCTGCGGTGCAGGGCACGGTGATCGATGCGAATACATTCACGGTCGATGGACGCGGCATCGGATTCGATCGCTGGGGGCTTCCGATCCAGATCGATCGCGGCATGGATTCCACCGACAGCGGCGCCGCACGGTTTGTGAGCGCGGTTTCCGGTACGGCCTGCCTGTATCGGATGGAGGCCGTTCGCCAGGCCGCCTTTCCCGACGGCGGGGTCTTCGATCCTACATTCGACTGCTACCACGAGGACCTCGACCTCGGTCTGCGGCTTGGGCGGTTGGGTTGGCGTTCGGCCTGGGTGAGCGGCGCCCCGGTGCTCCATCTCGGGTCCTCCAGCGGTCCGTCGATGGTCTTGCGCCACCCATGGTGGCTGCTGGCGAACCGCTGGCGAGCCCTGGCGGGCAACCTGAGCCGACGCGCCCTCCTGACGAATATGCCCCGCCTCGCACGCGGTGAGATGCGGGCTGTGAATACCCTGTTTCGGAGCAACCCGCGGGCCCTCCCGGTGGCTGCGGCAGTCGCCGCCTACCTCCCATGGCTGGTGGTTGGCGGCTGGCGGCGGCACACACCGGGACCGCGTCTCGAGAGCTTGCCCGGAGGCGCGGTTTGAGAATCCTCGTGCTCACAGACGACCAGGTGGGACCGCAGATGGCGGGTTCCGCCCTGCGAGCATGGGAGTTGGCTCGAGTGCTCATCGGCGCCGGCCACGATGTGGTTTTGGCCGGCGCGGATGGTTCGGCCCATCCTGAGGGCCACGGGCCCGAGATCGTTCGGAGACCACGCTGGCGCTGGGCCGAGGCCGTGGTCGCACCGGCATGGTGCCTGCCCCCGAGAGCCTTTCTCGGCAATCATCTCCTGTTGGTTGACGGCATTACTCCGCTACTCGCCGAGCTCGATGCGAGCCCTTCCTCGGCAACCGTTGTCCGCCGTCGACGAACCGCAGCCTCCCGGCTGCCATTGGTTGCGGCTCGGGCGGATGCCATTCTCGTCGGGGGCGATGAACAGGCCACGTGGTGGTCGGACCATCTGGCCGGACGGCCGGACGTTCCAGTTCTCCACGTTCCTTTTGGTATCCCAGACGCCGACCCCCCGGACGAGATCGGCCGGGTCGATGGCGTACCCGAGGGGTGGTCGATCGTCCTGTGGTGGGGCGGCGTGTGGCCCTGGCTCGACCTCGATACTCTCCTCGCCGCGCGTGCTCGTCTGGGTGCGGTCCGGGTCAGTGTGGTCGTGCCGACCGCCGGCCGACCCGGCACAGCCTTCGCCCCGTTTTCCACTGGCGATTTGATGGCGGCGGCCCAGCGCCACGGCCTGCAATCGCCCCATGTGGTGCCACTCGAACGCTGGATCCCGTACGCCGACCGCCACCGAGTCCTCAACCGCAGTACGATTTTGGCCGTGCTTCATCGTTCCGGCGCCGAGGCCGAGCTGAGCTTCCGCACACGCGCCCTCGACGGGTTGTGGGCCGGAGTTCCGCTCCTCCTCAGCGAGGGTGGGGAGGTTGCTGAGATCGCCCATCGGGGCGGGTGGGGCGCGGTCGTGCCGCCCGGTAATGTCGACCTCGCATCGGCAGCCATGGATCTGCTGCTGGGCGAGCGCAGCCAAAGTCGATGCCGTGCCTCCCTTGCCGATCAACGGGATGGTTGGCGTTGGTCGGTGGTCGCGCAGCCCCTGGTGGAGGTCTTGCCGAGACTTCCCGCCACAACACGCTCGGGGCTGGCGCCGGCGGCACTCCGGGCCGCCTCCGTCTTGGCACGGCCATCGAAGGAGCTCGCGTGACAACTCCGGTCGACGCAGTGGTTGTGCGGTGGCGCGGCGGCGACGAGGTCAGCCGCTGTTTGAAATCTCTTCTCGATCTCGGGGGTCCGCACCTCGAGGGCGTAGTCCTGGTGGATTCTGGTTCGGGCGATGGCGGAGCCGAACGTCTGGCGGGCGAGTTTGCCGATGTCCGGGTCGTCGCCCTGGCCGAGAACCACGGATTCGCCCACGCCGCCGACCGCGGCGCCGCAGAGGGATGCGCGCCACTATTGCTCGTACTCAATCCCGACATCGAGATCACGCCTGGTGCGGTCAATTCTCTCGTATCGCTGCTCGATGACCGGCCGCAGGCTGCAGGCGCGGTGCCACTCCTCGAGGACATGGCTGGCGCCTCACAACACCAATGGCAGCTACGAAACCTCCCCACAGTCTTTGGGCTCGCTCTCGGCCTCCCCGGGAAACCGGCCTTCTCGGCACCACCAGCAACGCCGGTCGAGGTCGCACAGCCGGCCGCCGCCGCCTGGTTGGTGCGACGATCCGTGTGGGAAACCCTCGGTGGACTCGATCCGACCTTCGCGCCGGCCTGGTGGGAAGACGTCGACTTCTGTGCCCGTCTCAGAGAAGGCCTCGGCACCGCAGAGTTTCCGTGCGAAGGAGGATTCGTGGTCCAGCCGGCAGCTCACCTGCGCCACGTCGGCGGTTCGAGCGTTTCGGCGCTCGGCGACGCCGCATTCCTCACGGCGTACTATCGCAACCTCCTCCACTATACGGCTCGTCACCACCCGGGCCGACTTGGTCGCATTCGCCGCACGCTGAGGCTCAGCCTCGCGGGCAGAGCGCTGCTGCGACCCGCGCGGCGTCAGGCGTACAAGGCGGCCATGGCAGCTACCACGCGTGATTGGGGGTAGTGGGTCGAATTCGGAATTAGGAATTAGGAATTAGGAATGCCGCACGGCCATCGCAGGAATT
>JAOZUP010000176.1 GCA_029938595.1 Thermoanaerobaculales bacterium
CTCGGCGGCCACAACACGATGACGGTCCGGTGCCGCGAGGATGGCGTCACCGCCTTCCGCTTCTGGCTCAACTCGGTGATGTCGATCACCTCGGTGCGGCTCGACGGGGCGAGTGCTCAGTGGCGGCGGCTCGACGGGGCAACTCTCGAGGTCGAGCTCGGCAGAAGCTTCAACACGGACGAGGTTTTCGAGCTCGAGGTGGTCTACGAGGGATTTCCGGTGACCACCGGTCTGGCGTCGATCGTTTTCGAAACCCAGGGCGAATGGCCGGTGGTATCGACCTTGAGCGAGCCGTGGTTCTCCTACACCTGGTGGCCGGTCAAGGAGGACAGCCGCGACAAGGCCACGGGCGACATCCTGATCACCGTGCCCGACGAGCTGACGGCGGTGTCGAACGGCGTGCTGGTCGACGTTGATGTCCTGCCCGGTGACAGGCGCCGCTTCCACTGGTCCACCGGGTACCCGATGAGCCCGTACCTCTTTGCGTTCTCGGCCAGCCACTACACCACGTTCGACGACACATTCATCTTTGGCCAGGGATCGATGCCGGTGGAGTTCTTCATCTACCCCGGGTCGGACACGGCAGGGAACCGGAACGGCTGGCTGCTTTCGGTGGATATGCTCTCGACCTTCAGCGACATATACGGCCTCTATCCTTTCATCGACGAGAAGTACGCTATCTACCAGTTCCCGTGGGGTGGCGGGATGGAGCACCAGCCCGCCCCCGGCCAGGGCGGTCAGTCGGCGTTCTCGGAGTCGCTGACCGCACACGAGCTGTCCCACCAGTGGTGGGGCGACATGGTGACCTGCGCCACGTGGTCGGACATCTGGCTCAACGAGGGCTTCGCCACCTATTCCGAGGCGCTGTGGTTCGAGCACCGGTCGGGCACGCCCGACCCGGAAGCGCTTCGAAACTGGATGGCGTTTCGCAGGCCGACCGAGTACGACGAATCGGTCTACGTCTACGACACGTCGGACGTGCGACGGATCTTCTCCAGCAACTACAGCTACCGCAAGGGTGGGTGGGTGCTCCACATGCTGCGTGGGGTGGTCGGCACCGAGACATTCTTCGCCACCCTCGACGCCTACCGCCAGCGTTTTGAGTACCTCGCCGCCGACACCGACGACTTCCGGGCGGTCGCCGAAGATGTCGCGGGACGCGATCTGAGTTGGTTCTTCGACCAGTGGGTGTACAACGGCGGAGCGCCCGCGTACTCGTACGGCTGGCAGGAACTCGAGATCGATGGGCAGCGCTACCTCGAGGTTTCCCTCGAACAGACCCAGAACGAGTCCCCCTTCACCATGCCGGTGGATATCGAGACGTTGGAGAGCGGTGAGAGCCGTTCCTACACCGTCTGGAGTGACGCCAGGACGCAGAACTTTTTGGTTCCCGTGTCGGCCGCAGTGGACGGCGTGGACCTCGACCCCGACGACTGGATCCTCACCCGATCGGTGACGGCAAGCGCCTTCCAGGACGGGCCGCCCAAGGTGGTGGCGGCGACGCCGGGCCCCGGCTCGGTGTTGCACGTGGGTGAGCCGCTCGAAATGACCGTCACCTTCCACGAGGACGTGGTGGTCGACGGTGCGGACATCAGGCTTCAACAGAACGGCGGGACGCTGTATGAACTCGACGTGGCCTACGATGCCGATACCTTCACGGCCACCGTCACCTCGAGACAGCCGCTCGTGGGCGGAAGCTACGAGCTGATAGTCAGCGACGGCATTGTCGATGCCGTGAGCGGCCTCGCCCTCGATGGCGAGATGACGGGTCCTTTGAAGACCGTCGCCCTGCCGAGCGGTGACGGAGTCCCGGGAGGGGACGCTATCTTCAATCTGGACGTCGGCGGAAGCCGCCGTCCGTCCTCCCGCGTGCGGCCGACCCAATAAGTTGATTCAGCCCAGCACATGTGCAGGCGAGACGCCCGCACCACAAGGCAGCCGAGACGGCTGCCCCACAAAGGCGCCGGGTTGTCTTGTGGGGCAGGCGTCTCGCCTGCCGAGCGGCGCTGTATTTCCGTCGAAACCGGATCCGCCCCTCTTTCGTTAAAGGAACGATGCGTACAACGTTTGAACGTTAAACGTTTAACGTTGCCACGCACTCGGAGGCACCTCGACTACCATCTGCTTTTCGAACCACCAGTGTGGTGCCGGCGGTCTTGATCGCGTCACCGAATCCCATGTGGAAACCTGAACAGCTCGTTGTTCGTAGAAGAACTGATGCATGCAGCCATGCTGCATCCACATCAGGAGGTCTCATGAAACGCGCCCTGTTTGCTCTGGTCTTTTTCTGCCTCGCCGTCGGCCTTGCCGGTGCCGGCGAACCCATCATTATCGGTGAGACCATCACCCTGCCATCGAAGATCATGGGGGAGGAG
The DNA here is from genome assembly GCA_029938595.1 of Thermoanaerobaculales bacterium. Classification (GTDB taxonomy): domain Bacteria; phylum Acidobacteriota; class Thermoanaerobaculia; order Thermoanaerobaculales; family Sulfomarinibacteraceae; genus Sulfomarinibacter. The sequence goes on from JAOZUP010000176.1 coordinate 2,376, forward strand.
CGCACCATCCTGGTGTCGACACCACCCGGGTACGAGCAGAGCAGCGGTGGCTATGCGGTGCTCTACATGACCGACGGCAACGCCCACTTCACCCACACCCGTGGCACGGTCGATTTTCTCGCCCGCAACGGCGTCATACCCCAGCTCATAATTGTTGCCGTCGCCAACACCGACCGCACCCGGGACCTGTCGCCGACTCACGTCGCCTCCAGGACCGTCGATGGCCGCGTGTTCGAAAACCCAACCAGCGGCGGTGCGCCGAAGTTCCTCGATTTCTTCGAGCGCGAGCTCTTTCCCTACATCGATTCCCACTACCGCACCTTGCCGATGCGTCTGTTTTCGGGCCACTCCTTCGGTGGGCTCTTCGCCCTCAACGTATTCTTCGCCCGTCCGGAGATGTTCGACGCGGTGCTTGCTGTCAGCCCCAGCCTGAACTGGGATGATGAGCTGCCGATCCGGCAGGCGAGCACCTTCTTCGATGATCGGGAGGAGCTCAACGCCACCCTCTTTGTGGCCATGGCGGATGAAGAGGAGGGTGATCCGAAACCCAACCGGCTCGATCGGCTCGAGAAAGCGTTGCAGGACTCCAAATCCACCGGTTTTGAATGGCAGATCATGCGTATGCCCGATGAGAACCACGGCACCGTGGTGCTTCGCGCCCACTACTGGGGACTCCACAAGGTCTTTGAAGGCTGGCGCCTACCGCCCAATCCCGAGACGGGTCGTTTTGACGGTGGCCTCGACGACGTCAAGAGCCATTATGCCGGGCTGTCCGAGCGCTATGGCTTCACCGTCGTGCCGGAGGAAAACCAACTCAACAACCTGGGTTATCAGATCCTTGGAAGAGATGATTTTGCAGGATCAATCGAGGTCTTCAGGTACAACGCCGAACTCTATCCCGACTCCGCAAACGTCTACGACAGCCTCGGCGAGGCGTTCGAGAAAGCGGGCCGGCTGGATGAGAGCCTCGCCACCTACTCCAAGGCGGTCGAGAACGGCGCCAAGCTTGGCGACGAGAACCTTCCGATCTTCACCGCCAATCGCGACCGCGTTCAGGGGCAGATCGCAAAGGGCAAGGACAACTGAGCGGCTCATCGCCGCGCGAATTGGTCAGCTGTCGCCGTCACCTAGGGTGTAGATCACCAGGTGGCCTCGATGCCAGCCGTCGTTCGTTCGCCGAAAGAACTCGTCGTACAACTTGCCGTCCTGGTCCACCCTGAATATCAGGCGCGTCTGGGGTGTTTCGATCGGGCCGGTCTCCCACAAGTGGATCTCAACAGTCCCGCTGGGGAAGGCCACCGTGCCCTGGGTCACGTGGCCCTTGCTGGTCAATGAAAAAAGCTCGACCCGTTCGTTTGTTGGGTTCCAGAAGAACCACGTCTCCATTGAGAAGCCGATCTCGGGGACATTCTTGGCGAAACGGACAGCCTGCCCGCCTAGCATCGGCTGCCACGACACGATATGTGTCATCCCTTCGCTGTCAGGCGAATAGTGGCCTACCCAGCGTTCGGCGAGCATGGGCTTGAACCCACTGAGATGTTCGTTTAGCTCACCGCCCGCTGCGGAAAAGCTAACTGCTGCAGCCAACACACATGTGGAGATCACGATCTTCGTCATGAGAACAGGCCTCCCTGGAAACATGGCCGTTGATACGCACGGCGGATCCCGTTGTTTCATGACTCCACAGTTGACCTCCTACCGGAACCAGCCCGGCTCGGCGCCGTGACGGCGGGCCTCGCGCACTATCTTCGCGAGCTCACCCCGCTCGTGCCTGATCTCCTCCTCGAGGACCCGCGCCTTGGCCTCGGCGCGGTCGAGCCGAGCGAGGTTTCTTGGAGTCAGCTGGCCGTCCTCGATTTGGTCGATCTCGACCTCGAGGAGGGTGCGGCGCCTCTCGACCCCGGCGATGACATCGCGCTGCTTGAAGTATGCCTTCCGCCAGCGCGCCCGCTCGGCGGCGTCCGGCTGTTTCGTCGGTGCGGCGCCATTCGTCGACGCAGATCCGAGGGTCACCGCGCCTCCGGCCGCAAACACCTGCAGGTTGTCGTTGGTGATCATCAGGTGGTCGGAACTGTCGACAGCCATCGGTCGGTTGAGTGTCAGGCGGCTGGCGTAGGCGGCGAGGGAGCCGGGTCTCGGCGCCGGGGTCGGCGTCGGGCTCTCGGCGGCGACCGATGCGGCTGCCGCGAGCACCGAGATCACGCAAATCAGGTGACACATTGATTTCGATTGGGAGAGATTGAGGACATCCATGCCGGTTTCCTTTCCGGCGTGGACGGGATACACGGAAACTACACCTTTTCGCCCCCGATATCAATACACGTCGAGGTCGTCGGCGAACGCCACCTCACCGTCGAAGGACTGGCGGATCTCGGCCAGGAGCTCCTCTTCGGTTGCGCCCCACATGAGCTGGTGGTAGAGGATGAGGAGCTTCGGCCGCGCTCTGGCGGCGATCTCTCCAAGCTCGACGCCCGAGGTGTGTGAGGCCTTGTGGTAGGCCTGCCAGTCCGGAGACCGGCTGTCGAAACCGGTTTTGGCGTAGACCTCGTGGACCAGGACGTCGCAGCCCGAGCAGGCCTCGACCACGCTGTCCGAGGGCGTGGTGTCGCCGGTGATTACCACCGAGCGGTCGGAGGTGTCGAAGCGGAAACCGAAGGCGTGCTCCCACGCGCCGTGCGGCACACTGAAGGCGGTGACGGTGACGTGGTCGTCACGGTAAATTTCACCCGGCGCGATTTCGTGGACCTCGACTGTGATCCCAGGCTCGTCCTGCGGTTGGGCGCCTTGGAGGCGTATGTCGATGTCCTCCGCGTAGGCGGCGAGGATGTGGTCGGTCATCGATCTGATGCCGGGTGGTCCATAAACCTCGAGCGGCTGCTCCCGGCCAAGCACCCAGGGCGTCAGGATGAGATCGGCATAGCCCGCCGTGTGGTCGGAGTGGAGGTGAGTCACGAAAAGTCGGGTGAGGCCTGCCATTTCGAGTTCGTCGGACCCACGTTGCCACGCGGCCTCTGCGCGTCGCACCACGCCGGGACCGCAGTCCACCAGGTAAGCCTGGCCGCCGGCGATCACCGCGGTCGCCGGCCCCGATCGCTCGGGATCGGGATTCGGGGTGCCGGTGCCGAGCATAACGACAAGGGTCCCGCCCTGGGCGGGAGAGGTCGCCGGTTGATTGGCGACCGTGGACGGTTTCTCCTCGTTTCGTCGGCTTGTACACGAGCAGATCAGGAAGCAGGCGAGTATGACGGCGATCGGGGCTCTTCTCATGGCTCCATCATCCCGCAGACCGCGGCAAAGACAAACGACGGATCACGGAAATGCTTCCGCCAGGCTCTCCCTACTCGAAGGAAATCAGCTCGATATCGAAGACCAGCATCCCAGCGGGCGCGCCGGGCGCACCCTTGTAGGCCAGATCCTCGGGGATCCAGAGGCGGCGCTTCTCGCCCGCCACCATCAGCTGGACGCCCTCGGTCCACCCGGGAATCACCCGGTTGAGGGGGAAGGTGATGGGCTCGCCGCGCGCCACCGAGGAGTCGAAGAGCTTGCCGTCGGTGGTCCAGCCGGAGTAGTGGACGGTGACCTTGGAGTCGGCCTTGGGGTGTGCGGTGCCAACGCCGGGACTCAGGACCTTGGTCGCGAGGCCGCTCGCGGTCTTCTGAGAATCCTCTGGTGGCCCGGCGACGTCTTTCGGTGTCGGCGGTGGAGGAGGCGGAGCGGGTTGGTCCTGGATTTCGACAAGCTCGATGTCGAAGACCAGCATGCCGGCCGGTTTGCCGGGCATATTGTTGTAGGCGAGCTCGACCGGAATCCAGAAGCGGCGTTTCTCGCCCACCACCATCAGCTGAACACCCTCGGTCCAACCAGGAATGACCCGGTTGAGAGGGAAGGTTGCCGGCTGACCACGCTTCAGCGAGGAGTCGAAGAGCTGACCGTCGGTGGTCCAGCCGGAATAGTGGACGGTGACCTTGTCCCAGGCGTCAGGATGCGCGTCGCCGGTGCCGACCGTGAGCACCTTGGAGCACAGACCGCTGTCGGTACAGATTGCTTCCTGGGGCGGGGCGGCAACATCTGCGGGCGTTTCGATGTTCTGAGCGCGGCCGGTAACGGTACACAATAGGACGAAAACAACGAGAAGAATGCTGTATTTCATGGCGGCCACCCTAACCCGAACCCGGCGATCCCGCAAGGGGGATCGGGCTAGCCTGCATTTCTCACCAGCTTTCTACTGCGGCCAGCGATGCACTGCACCCAGCGTCGTTTTCTCATTTCGGGGTGCTCAACGGACTGCAAGTACGCTTCCGCGCCCCTCAAATCGAAAACGACGCTGGGCACAGCACCTCGCCGACCTCGCCACGAAACCCGGTGAGAAGTGCAGGCTAGCCACCGAATCCAAGGTGCTACAGTTGAATGGAGTACAACCGGATTGAGGTGAGGGGACATGAGGCGCGACACGAGGGCCTGTTTTTGGCGTTGGCTTGTGGTGGTGTTGGCGATGGTGGTGGTGGGGTGCGGGCCGAAGACCCTGGACACCTCCAGCCTCGACAAGCTCGAGAACTCCCTCACAGCGCTTCGCGAGCCGTTGGAACTCGACGAACGCGACCGATTTGATGAGGCACTGACATACCTCGTGGGTGGCGGGGCCATCCTGAACGATGAAACTCAACCGGTACATCCTGGAATCGTCCTCGCCCTGTATCAACCGTTTGCAGGGATGACGGTCGAGGGCGTCACCGTCGAAGCTCATCGCCGGCGGCTCGAAGAGGTGCGGGGCGCCGTGACCGCGCTCGAGAAGAAGCACGAGGGTTCGGATACGAACCGCGAAGTCCTAGACGCGTTCGATCTCGCGGCGAGCCGGGTTTACAAAAGGAACCGCGGCTTCCTCGAATGGCCGGTGATCGAGTTCAAGGCCGAGAACAACACCGATCAGGTGATCTGGCTGATCCACTTCCGCGCCGCCCTTTTGCGGCCCGGCCACGAGGAACCCTGGCTGGTCGAGGAGTTCGCTCAGCTCGTGCTCAACGGGCTCGCCCCAGGCGACGGCGACCTGTGGCGCATCGAACCGGAACGGCAGGAGTGGGTGACCCTTGTCGACCCTCATCCCGATTTGGGGTTCACCCTCGAGGTTATGCGTCTCGAGGGCCTCGGCGGCAATGTGATCGCGGCCACCGAATGGGGCGACATCGAGGAGGCGCGCCTCGCCCTCTATCAGAAGACCCTGGACGAGATCCGCACCACCGGCGGCCTCGCCCTCGACCGCCCGCCGCTGTAGATTTCAAGCGCGTCTCCGACCTTGATGAGGGCGCCCTCAAGGAACTGATCCGCGAAACGGCCTCCGCATTCTGTGGAAAGTAGCGAATCCCGGCAGAAAACCGGCGCTTTTGTTGTTGTGTGCAGTGATGGAGGCAGCATGAAGATTCGAAACCTCGATCACGTGAACATGACCGTGAGGGACTTCGACGAAACGGTGGACTGGTACCGTCGGGTCTTTGGATTCGAGCTGGTTGAGGACAAGGTCACCGACCGCGTGCGGTGGGGGGTGATCCGCTCGGGCGATGCGATGCTTTGCATCTACGAGCACCCTCGCCGTGAGCACCTCGATCGCTTCAAGCTCAAGGACCGCGACCTCCACGGGATGGCCCACTTCGGTTTTCGCATCACCGATGCCGACGAGTGGCTGGAGACTGTGAAGCGGGAGAAGGTCCGTATCCTGTACGACGGGGAGATCACCTGGCCCCACTCGCGGAGCTGGTACATCAACGACCCCACCGGCTACGAGATCGAGGTCGTGCTGTGGTCGGATGATGAGATCGAGTTCGAACCGATGGGTTGAGGAAATTTCGAATTTCGAATTTCGAATTTCGAATTTTTCGGCGGTCCACACGGCAGGCGAGACGCCTGCC
>JAOZUP010000177.1:0-5305 GCA_029938595.1 Thermoanaerobaculales bacterium
GCGTCTGGAGCACGCCGGCGACGTACCATTCGGCGGAGAAGGCGCCGGTGTTCAGGTGCTGACCGTCATGGAGGCTCGAGCGCGTACCTTTGGTCACCTCTTGGTGATCGGTGTGAACCGCGGTGTCTTTCCGCGGATCGGACACGAGGATCCCATGTTGCCGGAGGCGGTTCGCGCCCGCCTCGCAGCCGATGTGCTGCCCGAGATGCCGGTCAAGGGGCGGAGCGCCGATGAGGAGCGATACCTCTTTGCGCAACTGCTGTCGAGTGCCCCGTCGGTGATCCTGTCGTGGCACGTGTACGGCGGCGACGGGACTGCGACGCCATCGCCCTTCGTGGATCGACTACAGCTGCGGGCCGGCGTGGATTTACCCACTCCGATCCAACAATTGTGGTCATCCGATGAGACCGCGACCAGACTGAGAACGGCTTACGAGCTCGCGGTGCTCGCGGCGCCGTTGGCTGGAGCCTGCGGCATCGGCGGGCTCTTGGCGGCAGCGGTGGCCGAGGGGCGGACCGATGCCGGTGAGGAGTCGGCGTCAGTGCCGCCCGAGAATGTGGCTGCGGCCCGCACGGACCTCATGGCGGTAGTGGAACCACCGGCCAACGCGGCGGGCCGGTCTCCCTGGTTCGGAGTTTCCGGGGCATGTGACGATCCCGATGATGCGACCCTGTGGGTGACCCACGCGGAAAGGACAGGCACCTGTCCGTGGCGGGCGTTTGTGGAACGCCGCCTCGGCGTTATGCCGCTGCCCGACCCGCTCCTCGGTCTGCCCGGGATCGACGGTCCGCTGGTGGGCCAGGTGGTGCACGGGGTCCTCGAAGCGATCGTCGCCGGAGCCGTCCCCAACCGCGGCGAGATCGAGGAGGTGCTCGCGCGCGCGCCGGTCGAAATCCGGTGGCCCGAACGCGATCGGTTGGACGAGCTCGTGGTCGGCCAAGCGCAACGGGTTGCGACTCAGGAGGGACTGGGACCGTTGGGAATGGCGCCGTTGCTGGCAGCGCGGGCACGGCAGTTTCTCGAGGTCGAGCGAGGGCTCGAGTGGGAGAGCGGTTTTCTGGGTGGTGTCCTCGGCACCGAGGTGGAAGGCAGCGCGACGATTCTTGGAGTGCCTCGCGCGCTGTCATTCCGGGCCGATCGGGTGGACAGCAACGGTGAGACCATCGTCCTGGTGGACTACAAGGCCGCCAAACCCATGTCGACCGCCGCCAAGGAGTCCACCCGAAGCGACCATCTTCGCAAAAAGACCGCGCGTGGGCGGCTGCTGCAGGCGGCGGCCTACTCGCAGACCTCGACCATTGAGAACGCCAGGGGAGAATACCTCTATCTCAAGCCCAACGAGGACTGGACCGACGAGATGCGCGAGCTGGTAGTCGACGGTGACGATGACGTCCTCGTCGAACCGTTTACGACCGCGATCCGGACCATCTCGACCGCACGAGCGGAAGGGGTCGCCTTCCCACGGGTTGAGGAGGCGGATGGGAAGACAGCCGAGCACTGTTCCTACTGCGCAGTGGCCGAGGCCTGCCGCCGGGACGACTCGGCGTTTCGCCGCGACCTCGTGCAGTGGATGAACGGGGATGAGGGTGCAGGTGAATCCGCCGTGGATGCTGCGCGTGACCTCTGGTGGCTGGGATTCGACCGTCCGGAGGGCGACGAATGAGCGGTGTGCCACCCGACCCGATTCTCGCCGACGAGGCATCCCGGCGGCGGGCTCAGAGCGAGTTCGAGCGCCCAGTTGTGGTGGTTGCTGGCGCCGGCACCGGCAAGACGGCACTGCTCGTGGCGCGGGTCGCCGCCTGGTGTGTCGGTCCCGGTTGGGAACGGCACGCCGAGGACGGTCTCGATCGCCAGGCCGTGGCGCGGCGGGTTATCGAACGGGTGGTGGCCATCACCTTCACCGAGGCTGCAGCGGCCGAGATGGCCCGCAAAATCGGGATGGCCTTTCTGGATCTCGCGGGCGGTGACCCTCCGGTGGGATGGGACCCGGATCCCGAAGTGATATTGGCGGACCGCGAAGAGATCAGGCGACGGGCGCAGGCCCTGTCCGAGGAGGGCCACCGGTTGCAGGTGTCGACCATTCACGCCTTCTGCCAACGGCTGCTCGCCACCTATCCGTTGGAGGCCGGGCTCCACCCCCGTTTCGAGGTGGACGCCGAAGGTGCCCGCATCGAGGCACTCGCCGAGGAGGTGGTTGAGGAGGCCCTGCGTGGTCTCGATGCCGCTCCAGATCGCAGCGACTGGGAACGGCTGGCGATGGAGGGCGTGGGTCCGGCGAAGATCGTCGAGGCCCTGTGCGAGTTGGTGGAGGCCGGGGTCGAGCCGGAGCTGTTCGGCGAGGATCCCTTCAACGCCCGAGCGGCTGAGATCGTTGCGAAGCGGTTGCTCTCTGCGCTGAATCGTTATGCGGATCTCGTCGGCGACCGCCTAGCGGTTGTCTCAGGATCGGTCAGCGAATCGACGCGGGACGATATCGCCGAGCTGAGGCAGCGCATGGTCGAGCTCGACCCGGCGCCCACGATGGATGACCTGGCGGCTGTTGCGGTTCTTGTGAGCCCAAAGACCGTTCCCCGGCTCAAGAAGTGGTCTCGTCTCGATTTCACCGGCAGTGAGGAAGACTGCCTGGGGGAAACGGCGTTCGAAGTCGCGGCGGTATCGGGTGAGATAGCGGCGGCGCTGGATCCGCTGACCGATCTGCACCGCGACCAGCTGGCCGCGGCGCGCGCCGTTGTGGCGCCGCTGCTTGATGTGCTCCAGCGCCGGCGGAGCGCAGCGGGGCTGGTTACCTTTTCGGATCTTCTGCGGTGCGCCGAGCGGCTCCTCGCGGATTCGAGTGGGGTTCGGCGCGAGGTGGTGGCCGGCATCGACCATTTACTGGTAGACGAGTTCCAGGACACCGACGATGTCCAGTGCCGCCTCGTCGAGTCGCTGGCTTTGACGGGGGAGCCGATTGCCCGCCCGTCGCTCTTCATCGTCGGCGACCCCAAACAGTCGATCTACGCGTGGCGCAGCGCCGATCTCGCGGCCTACGACGCGTTCGTCGATCGCGTCGTGGACGCCGGCGGGGTCACGGTGGACCTCGTACGCAACTTCCGCTCGGTGACCCCGATCCTCGACGAGGTCGAGCGCCTGGTGGCCCCCGTCATGCGATCGGAAACCGGAGTCCAGCCGGAGTTCCAGCGGCTCGAGGCCACCGGTGACCGACGTGATGTGCCGGGCATCGATCATCCTGAGTGGATGACTGTCGAGCACTGGGTGACGTGGCCGCGAGGCGAAGAAGGGGTGGGCCGGGAGAAGGGAAACTCGGACCGAGAGACCTCGGCGCTCGAGGCCGGCGCGATTGCCGCCGACATCCGCCGGCTGCACGACCAGGGCGTCATCGAAAAGTGGGGCGAAGTGGCGGTCCTTCTGCGAGTCACCACCGCGCAGGAAGAGCTGTTACAGGCATTTCGCGAAGTCGGCATCCCGTACGAGGTGGCCCGCGAGCGGGACTACTACCGCCAACGGGAGGTTGTGGAAATCGCGGCGTTGGTTCGCTGCGTCCTCGAACCGACCGACGCTCTCGCCCTTCTCACGGTGCTCCGCAGCGACGTGGTCGGTGTTCCCGACGCGGCGCTAGCGCCGTTGTGGGACACCGGGTTCCTCGTTCGGATGGCGCGGCTGTCGGGCCCGGATTCACCGGCCGCTGACGCGCTCAACGAGTGCATCGAGACGGCACGGGCCGCAGCACCCTCAGGGCTTTCCGGCGGCGACGCGCTTCCGAACTGGCCGGCCGCCGTACAGGCGGCGGTCGACATCATCGCGGAGCTGCGGCGCTCGCTGCGCGAAGACGCGCCGGACGTGTTCGTCGAAAAGATCCGAACCCTGTGGCTGGCCGAGGTCACCGCGGCCGTCCGTTATCTCGGCGGTTTTCGGCGGGCGCGAATTGAGAGCTTCCTGGCCGATCTCGAAACCACGCTGGTAGCCGGGGAGGGCGGCGACGCCGAGCTCGCACGATTCCTGCGCGTCGCGGTGGAGCAAGGTCAGGAGAGCCGGGTGCCGGCGCCGCCGGATCTCGAGACCGATGCGGTCCACGTCATGACCATCCACAGAGCCAAGGGACTCGATTTCGAGCACGTGTACGTGCCGCAGATCCACAAAGGAGGCAGGGGAGGCGGCGCCAGGAACACCGCCGCCGTGCGACGGATCGACGATTGGCCGGAGTATCGGCTCTTCGGGTGGGTCACCCCGGGCTTTGCGGCGGCCGAGTGGGTGCAGACTCAAAAAACGCGGGCCGAGATGGTGCGGCTGCTGTACGTGGCCACCACCAGGGCCAAGAAGCGGCTTGTGATCTCCGGTGGATGGGGGGAACCGGGTGTCGAGGTTCAGCCGGAGTCGGCGTCGGATTTTGCACGTCTGATCGGCCGCCGCCTCGACCCGGAGTCGGTGGCGCGGCAGATCGATGCAGAGGCCGAGCGTCAGGAAGACGAATTTCCGCACGTGTTGCGGGTGATGCCCGTCTTCGGGGTGCTTTTTGAAGCCGTGGAGCTCACGAAGGAGGGGCAACCCGGGTGGTCCGTTCCTGAAGGGTGCCTGCAACGGGCTGTCGAGCTGGCGGCTGCTCGCCGTGCGGCCGCCGACCGAATGGCGCAGCCGGTGTTCCGATCCGCATCCGCCGAGGCGCACGACCGTTTGCGCCGCGCCGAGGCCGAGGGTGCCGATTCGATGGTGGAGAGCCCTTCCGACCAGGGGCTGGCGATGGCGCTGGGCACCGCGGTGCACGAGATGCTGGAGGTCCTCGATCTGGATCGGGAGTTAGCGCCGCAAATTTCGGAGTATCGGGCCGGAGTTGTGAGCGAGCTCGGTTCGGGTCGGGATGGGGAAGAGGCGGGACGTCGTGCGGAGGAACTGCTGACGCGGATCGCCGAGGGTGGTTGCCTCGAGCGTCTCGCCTCGGTTGCTCCGAACGTGCTGTCGCGAGAGCTTCCCGTCCTGCTGTGGTCGGAGAAGGAGGGCGCTCCGGGCGCCGTGGTGTCGGGAATCATCGACCTCGTCTACCGCGACCCCGAGGACAGGCGGCTGGTGGTGGCCGACTACAAGACGGATCGGGTGCAGGACGATGATGCACTCGCCGAGCGGACCCACGTCTACGAGCCGCAGGTCAGAATCTACGCAAATGCTCTACAGAAGGCCCTCAGCCTCGACCACGAACCCCACACAGAGCTCTGGTTTCTCGCAGCAGATAAGATCGTCAGATTCTGATCCCCCCACCTCTGAAGTTAAGGGTGAGGAGGTTAGGAGGTGAGGAGTGACATCCTAACCTCCT
>JAOZUP010000177.1:5405-8250 GCA_029938595.1 Thermoanaerobaculales bacterium
ACCATCGACCGTGACTGCATTGCCCTCTTCATCGTCGTGCCGATCTCGGCCGGCGTAGCCGCGATCGCGATGCCCGCTGCCTTGAGGGCGGCAATCTTGTCCGCCGCGGTACCTTTGCCGCCGGAGATGATGGCGCCGGCGTGACCCATCCGTCGTCCCGGAGGAGCGGTCTGACCGGCGATGAAGGCGGCTACCGGTTTGGACACGAACTGCTCGATGAACTCGGCCGCGTCCTCCTCGGCGGAGCCGCCGATCTCACCGATCATCACGATGCCCTCGGTGTCCTTATCCTCCTCGAAGGCCTCCAGACAGTCGATGAAGTTGGTGCCCGGCAGAGCGTCGCCGCCGATTCCGACCGCGGTCGACTGCCCGAGCTCGAGTGCGGTGAGCTGGCCGATCGCCTCATAGGTCAGGGTGCCGGAGCGCGACACGACCCCGATCGGGCCGGGGATCGTGATGTGGCCGGGCATGATGCCGAGCTTGGTCTCGCCGGGCGTGATGATGCCGGGGCAGTTGCCGCCGATCAACCGCGTCGGCAGGCCCTGCAGGATGCGCTGCACCCGCACCATGTCGAGGGCCGGGATGCCTTCGGTGATGCACACGACAACCTCGATCCCCGCATCGGCGGCCTCGAGGATGGCGTCGGCCGCGAACGGCGGTGGCACGAAGATCAGGGAGGCGTTGGCGCCGGTCTCAGAGACGGCATCCTCGACGGTGTTGAAGACCGGTACACCGTCCACGTTCTGACCGCCCTTGCCGGGTGTCACGCCGGCCACGATCTTGGTGCCGTACTCCCGGCATTTCTCGGCGTGGAAACGGCCTTCCTTGCCGGTCAGACCCTGAACGACGACCTTGGTTCCGGAATTTACCCAGATACTCATGATGCTCTCCCAACCGCTTCCACTACCTTTTCGGCGGCATCCGCCATCCCTTTGCCGACGATCAGGTCGAGGCCCGAGTCGGCGAGGACCTGCCGGCCCTCCTCGACGTTGGTTCCCTCGAGCCGCACGACCAACGGGATCTTGAGCTTGACCTCCTCGGCGGCCGCGACGACTCCGCGCGCAACCATGTCGCAGCGCACGATGCCGCCGAAGATGTTGACGAGAACCCCCTTGACCGACGGGTCCGAAAGGAGGATCCGGAAGGCCACCGCCACTCGTTCCTGCGAGGCGTCGCCGCCCACATCCAGGAAGTTGGCAGGCTCGCCGCCGTAGTGGTTGATGATGTCCATGGTCGCCATCGCCAGGCCGGCGCCGTTGACCATGCAGCCAATGTCGCCGTCGAGCTTGATGTAGTTGAGGTCGAACTCGGAGGCCTCGACCTCGAGCGGATCTTCCTCGTGAATGTCGCGCATCTCGGCGATGTCCGGGTGGCGGTACATGGCGCTGTCATCGATGTTCATCTTGGCGTCGAGGGCGATCACCCTGCCGTCGGTGGTGGTGACCAGCGGGTTAATCTCGAGCAGCGACGCATCGGTCTCGCAGTAGGCCTTGGCCAACGCGTGCATGAACTTGATGCCCTGTTTGAAGGCGTCACCCTCGAGCCCTAGACCGAAGGCCAGCTTGCGGCTGAGGTAGGGGTGGAGACCGACGTCGGGGTCGAAGTGGGCCTTGAGGATGGCGTCGGGGTTTTCCTCCGCGACCTCCTCGATCGCCATACCGCCAAAGCGTGAGGCCATCATCACCGGGAATCCTTCCGAACGGTCGAGGACGACGCCCAGATAGAGCTCGCGATCGATCGGCAGCGCCTCCTCGATGAGGACCGTACGCACGAGCTTCCCCTCGGGGCCGGTCTGTTTGGTGATCAGGGTCATGCCGAGGATCTCCTCGGCGAACTCGACTGCCTCGTCGGGATTGTCGGCCAGCTTGACGCCGCCGCCCTTGCCGCGGCCGCCGGCGTGAATCTGCGCCTTGACCACCACCCGGCCGCCGAGCTCCTCGGCTGCCGCCCGGGCCTCCGAAGCCTCGGTGATCACGATGCCGCGCGGCACCGGGACGCCGTGCTTGGCCAGCACCTCTTTGCCTTGATACTCGTGGATCTTCATTTCGCCTCCTTGGGGACTCACCCGAGCGGCCGGGTTGCGCTATTGTGCACCCGATTTCCTGAGCCCGCAAGGTCTGACCTGTAGAATGAAATAATCCTAAGATGAGCAGGGGAGGAGTCATGGTCGAACCGAGAGAAATGTTGGGTCTGATTCCCCACGGTCTCTACCTGATTGGCGTCCAGACCGAGGCCAGCCGGTTCATCTACACCGGATCCTGGCTCACCCAAATCTCCTTCGAACCGTGTCTGATAGTCACCGCAGTGCGCCGGACGCACGAGGGCCACGCGCTGATCCAGGAGGCTGGAGCATTCACCGTCAACTTCCTGGCCAAGGGCCAGCTCGATCTCGCGCGGGTGGGTTTCGGGAATCCCGACGACCGTCTTGCCGGACTCGAATGGAAACCGTGCCCCAAAACCGGCGCGCCGGTCGTCCTCGACGCCCTCGGCTACATCGGCTGCCGGCTCGTGAAGTGGATCGAGGGCGGCGACCACGATCTCGCCCTGGCGGAGGCGGTCATCGCCGAGAGTTTCCGAGAGGGCGAGCTGCTCAACATCCACGACACGCCGTGGACATACTCGTAGAATTAGGAATTAGGAATTAGGAATTCCCGCCCGCCCACCCCCGGGATTTGGGTGAGTTGGATGTTATTGGGAGGAATCCGTGCCACTCGTGATCAGCCGATCGAGCGCGTTGATGGCGATGACGGCACGCCGCGCATAATCAAGCATGTCCGCGAGCAGAATCGAGTCGTCAGGCGGCCTCATAAACCGGTCTGGCCTCGCTCTCCACTCTGTCTCTGAT
>JAOZUP010000178.1 GCA_029938595.1 Thermoanaerobaculales bacterium
TAGAGTTAGGAATTAGGAATACACACCCAATTCCCTCGGAAAATTTCGAGTTCCGGGCATCCTCTCGGGCAGCGCGCACGGAACCGGGCGATCAATCGCGGGCAATCTGATTCATGGAGCACGGCCGTGCGGCGCGCCGCTCATTCCTAATTCCTAATTCCTAATTCCTAATTCGCCCTAATAGGTGAACCGCCCCACAATCCTCTTCAGCTCTTCTGCCATTTCTGCGAGCTCGTCTGCGCCTTCGTGCGAGGAGGTTGATGCGACCGCTGTCTGCTGAACCGCAGCGGCGATGCCCGCGATCCGCTCCGCCATCTCGCTCGACCCGGTAGCGGCCTCGGCTACGCTGTGCGCGATCTCGGCAGTGGTCGCGGTCTGCTCCTCGACGCCGCTGGCGATCGTGGTCTGGATGTCGTGGATCTGGCGGATGATCTCCGATATCTCACCGATCGCGTCACCCGCGACCCTGGTGTGGTTGCTGATCACTTCGGCGGCGGAGCTGATCTCTTCGGTCGCCTGTGCGGTCTGACTGGCGAGCTTTTTGACCTCGTCCGCAACCACCGCGAAGCCCTTACCGGCCTCGCCGGCCCGCGCCGCCTCGATGGTGGCGTTGAGCGCGAGGAGATTGGTCTGCTCGGCAATAGCGTAGATGACCTTGACCACGTTGCCGATGGTGGCGCCGCTCTCGTCGAGCTGTTCGAAGGTGGTCTTGGTTTCACGTCCAATCTCCACGGCCCTGGTCGCCACCTGCGCCGCCTCCGACGCATTGGTCGCAATCTCGCGGGTGCTGGCGTTGAGCTCCTCGGTGGCGGTGGCCACTGACTGAACGTTGGCGCTGACCTGCTCGGCCGCTGCAGAAACCATGCTCGCTTGGGTCGATGTCTCCTCGTTGGCGGTGGCGATCTGCTGGGACAGGTTCCGCATCTCGCTTGACGCGGCGGTCAGTGCGTCGGCCTGATCGCCGATGCCGGCGATGTCCTTTTGAATCCCACTGGCGAATTCGTTGAACGTCTCACCGAGCTGCCCGATCTCGTCCGATGTGCTCACCTCGACGCGGCGGGTGAGATCCGCCTCACCGACAGCGATGTCCCGGAATCGTTCAAGGAGCTGGCGCAGCGGAGAGGTCACGATCCTCTGGCTTACCAGCAGGGTGATCGCGCCGATGACCACGATGGTGAACACAACGGCGAGCGCCGTCAGAAGGGCGCTCCGCCGGACCGGCGCGGAGAAGATTCGATCCGGAAGCAAAAGCCCGAGGGTCCAGTCGACGTACGGGGAGTCCGACTGGATCGCCGCCATCAACACCCGCATGTTCTCCCCCTGCCACGTGACTGTGCCTTGGGCTCGGACGCCTTCGAGAGTCCGTTCGCTGAGCGTTTTAAAGCCCGCCGTTTCTTCGAACTGTGTGTCGAGGTCTGAGAGCATCGTCTCGATATCGAGATCGGCACCGGTGAAGTAGATGATCTCCCCGCGGTCGTCCATCAAGAAGGCAGAGCCCCCGCCCTTGTACCGCACCGAACCAACCATCTCACCAACGGTGGTGAGCTGCACGTCGATCCCCCCGACACCGAGGAAGGTACCGTTTTGGAGGTAGACGGTCTGCTGGATGACGACGTTGACTATCTTCGTCAGAAGATCGACGTTCGGAGACGTCAGGTAGAGCCGGTCCTCGCCCACCGCTTCGTGCCACCACGGCCGGTTCTTGATCAGGTAGCCCGCCTCTTCCACACGCCCATCGGGCATCTCGGGAACGCGGTTCGAGAAGTAGTCCTGGGTGTCGTCGTCGGCAAAGAACACCGCCTGGATCGTGGGATCGGCGGCCACCAGGGCGTCGAAGTAGTCGATGATCCGGTTGTAGTCAGCGTCCTCGAACACAGGAGCGCGGTGGGTGCGATAGCCGGTGAAATATTCGAGGAGCGCAGGGTTGAGGTTGACGGCCTCGACAATTCGCGCCCGCTCGGAGAAGAATTGTTCGATTTCCCCCGCTTTGGCCTCGACCACGCCCCCCGCTTCGGAGTAAATCTTCTCGCGCGTCACGTCGGCGTTCCGAACCACCGCAACAGTCCCGAGGGCCGCCAGCGCCAACGCGATGGCCCCACCCACAAAGATGATCAGCTTCTGGTGGATGTTGAGAACCATAGTTCACCTCTCAAGAAAATATCCGCGGGGAGCACCCTCAGACCCATATAAAAGTGTACCTCACAGGAGGAGGTTAGGAAGTTAGGAAGTCAGGAAGTTAGGTCCTCACCTCCTCACTTCCTAACTTCCTCACTTCCTGACTTCCTGACTTCCTGACTTCCTGACTTCCTAACTTCTTCACCTGAGGTATTCTGGATTGAGGCTGTGACGGTGGATTCAAGCCTGCAAACCGCCGTGATCTATGAATGGGAGTCGTGAATGGGTGGGATGGATGACATTGTCGCCGAGTTTTTGGCCGAGAGCGTCGAGAACCTCGACCAGCTCGACCAGGATCTGGTGACCCTCGAGAAGAACCCGTCCGATCGCGAGGTCTTCGCACAGATTTTCCGCACCATTCACACGATCAAAGGCACGTGCGGTTTTCTGGCCTTCGGTACTCTCGAGTCGGTCACCCACGTGGGCGAGTCGTTGCTCAGCCGCCTCCGTGAGGGCACCCTTGATCTGCGTCCTGAGATCACGACCGATCTGCTGGCGCTCATTGACGCGGTGCGCGCGATCCTCGCCAACATCGACGCTACCGGTCAGGAGGGCGACGAAGGGTACGCCGATCTGATCGAACGGCTGAAGAGCCATGGCGAGGGCACGGAATCTATCGCCGGAATCCCCGAGCCCAGCGCCTCGACACCCCCGTCGAGGGCAAAGGCCAGCGGTCGGAAGAAGAGCGCATCCACCCCCGCCAAAGGCGCCAGGGGGAAAAAGAAAGCCCCCGAGAAGATACCCGCGAGGAAACAGGCGGAGCCCGCGCCGGAGCCCGCTGCGGCCGACGAAGATGCCGACGAACTGGAGTTGGCGTCAACCCCGACCAACGCCGAGACCTCCATCCGCGTCGACGTAAGGGTCCTCGACCACCTGATGAACCTCGTTGGCGAGCTGGTGCTGTCTCGAAACCAGCTTGTCCAACACGTGGCCGGGTCGACCGACTCCCTCCTCACGTCGTCTTCACAGCATCTCGACGCCATCACCGGAGAGCTCCAGGAAGCAGTGATGCGGACGAGAATGCTGCCCATCAGTTCGATCTGGAAGAAGCTTCCCCGCTTCACCCGCGATCTTTCGCTGAAGTTCGGGAAACAGGTCGAGATCAAAATGGAGGGGGAAGAGACCGATCTCGACAAGTCAGTGATCGAGGCCATCAAGGGTTCCCTCCTCCACCTGGTGCGCAACGCGGTGGACCACGGCATCGAAGACCCCGATACGCGCGAGGAGAACGGAAAGCCGCGCACCGGAACCCTTCGCCTGCGCGCTCACCACGAGGGCGGTACCGTGGTCATCGAGGTTCATGACGATGGAGGGGGGCTGGACCGCGACCGCATCCTGGCCAGGGCGATCAAGGCCGGTCTCGTCTCCGAAGCGGAATCAGAAGGTTTGAGCCGGCACGAGATCGAGAGCTTCATCTTTCACTCCGGCTTCTCGACCGCTTCGAAGGTGACCAACATCTCCGGCCGAGGAGTCGGGCTGGACGTTGTGCGAACAAATGTCGAGAGGATCGGCGGATCGGTCGAGCTCCAGAGCGAACCCGGTGAATCCACTACCTTCCGCGTCAAGATACCTCTCACCCTCGCCATCGTCTCGGTGCTCCTGGTTGCCGCAGATGAGCACCGTATCGCCATTCCTCAGGCGAGCGTGGTCGAGCTCATCCGGCTCGACGACGCGGTTTCGGGTCTGGGAATCGAGGATCTCAACGGCGTGCCCGTGTTTCGCCTCCGCGGCAACCTCCTGCCCCTGGTCTTCCTCAACCAAGAGCTCGGGATTCAGGAGAATACTGAAACCCGATCCGGCGCCAACATCGTCGTGCTCCAGGGTGACGACCGACAATTCGGTCTCGTGGTCGACGCCATCGAGGACTCGCAGGAGATCGTCGTCAAACCTCTCGGCCATTTACTCTCCACAGTCCCCTTCGCCGGGGCTACGATTCTCGGCAACGGGCAGATCGCCCTTATCCTCGACGTTTTCCGCCTGGGTCTCGCGGCCGGAGTGATTTCCGAGGCGCGCGCACACTCCATCGCCACCCAGGTCAGCGCCGCCGTCAAAACGCGCAAGAGTCGCACTCGATTGGTGTGCATTCACGGTGCGGATGACGAGCGTCTGGCGGTGGAGTTCGAGGCTGTGAACCGCCTCGAGAACATCCCGCGGTCTTTCATCGAACGAGTGGGCAATCAGCAGGTCGTCCAGTACGGCGACGAGATTCTGCAGCTCGTAGATCTCCAACAAACCCTGCCCGAGCGCCGCAAGGAGGCACGCAGTTCGCCGAATCCGGCCGACAGCACAACCGTTCCGGTGGTGGTGTGCAACGTCAGCGGCCGGCGCATAGGCCTCGTCGTCCATATGATTGCGGACATCGTCGAGGAGGAGTTGAAGGCCCGCCGGCCCGGTAGCCGAGACGGGATACGTGGATGTGCGGTAATCCAGGACCGGGTCACCGAAATCCTCGATCTCGAAGCAGTGGTTCGACTCGCCGACCCGGAGTTTTTCGACCGAGAGACTGGTAGTTCCTGATATGAGCGATTCTCATTATTGGAACCACGGATCTCAGGCACGGGAGTGATGATGGCGCGCCAGTTCTGCACTTTTTTCGTCGGTGAGCTCTTTCTCGGAATCGAGGTGACGCGGATCCAGGAGGTGCTCCGGGATTGGATGATCACCCCCGTGCCGACGGCGAATCCCGCGATTCGTGGTTTGATCAACCTCCGCGGTCAGATCATCACCGCCGTCGATCTCAGGACACGCTTCCAGCTTCCCGACCGGGATCGAGACGACGCCCCCCCGACCATCCTGGTGCTTGACGGCAGCGAGGAGCTCCTGAGCCTGGTCGTGGATCGCTCCGGGGACGTCCTCGAGGTCAACGACGAGTGCTTCGAGGAGCCGCCCGACACTCTCAAGAGCGAGTCTCGGCGGTTGATTCAGGGAGCTTTCAAGCTCGAGCACAGCCTACTTCTCGTCCTCGACATCGACCATGTTTTCGACCTCGATGCAGCAGACGAGAGGGTCTGATGCGCGCTCTGATCATCGACGACTCACGAGCCATGCGGTCGATCCTCGTTGGGATTCTCGACGAGGCCGGTTTCGACACCGTACCGGTAGCTGATGCCGAGGAGGCGCTGGCACTCCTCGATTCGGACCGCAACTTCGAGCTCGCCCTGGTGGATTGGAACCTGCCGGCGATGAGCGGTCTCGAGCTGGTGGTCGCGCTCCGCAAGATACCCAATCTCGAAGACCTCCGTCTGATGATGGTGACCACTGAAACCGAGCTGGAACGGGTCCGCGAGGCTCTTGATTCCGGTGCCGACGAGTACATCATGAAGCCGTTCGACAAGGAAATGCTGTTGGAGAAGCTCACCCTCCTTGGCATCGACGTGTAGCGCGTGCGGCCGACCCGCATCCTGGTGGTGGACGACTCGGTAGTCGCCCGAAGAGTGATCTCGGACATCCTTTCCCAGGAGGGGGATTTCGAGGTCGTGGGCACCGCACCCAACGGCAAGATCGCTCTTGCGAAAATCGAACGGCTCGATCCCGACCTGGTCACTCTCGACATCGAAATGCCGGAGCTCGACGGGATCGAGACACTGACCACAATCCGATCGTCGTTTCCCCGGGTGCGGGTGATCATGGTCTCCAACCACACGACACGCGGTGCGTCGATCACGGTCGAGGCCCTGTTTCTCGGCGCGTCGGACTACGTGACGAAGGCTACCAAAAGCTCCACACGAGACGGGGCAAGGCAGTATCTCCGGGAGCAACTGGTACCGAAAATCCGCGCCCTCAGTATTCCCGCCGCCTCCGACTACAGGGCAGTTCCGGAGAAATTCCAGCGAGCCCCGTCGCGAGGCGCGGCCGCTTTCCCGATCGAAGTGGTGGTGATCGGTGCCTCAACAGGCGGGCCCAACGCACTCACAACAATTCTCGAGGCCCTTCCTGCCGACTTCCCGGCGCCGGTGCTGATTGTGCAGCACCTGCCGGCGAACTTTACGACGTTCTTCGCCCAACGACTTGATGCCGCCTGTGCCCTGGCCGTTCGTGAAGCGAATAACCGAGATGGAGTGACCCCCGGAACGGTGTACATCGCCCCGGGAGATAGGCACCTCGAGATCCGTGCGCGCAGCGGCAGCACCGAGCTGGTCACCACCGAGGGCCCCCTGGTGAACTCGTGTCGACCGGCGGCGGACATCCTCTTCCGCTCGGCGGCGACCGCCTTCGGCGCAGGCACCCTGGCGGTGGTCCTCACCGGGATGGGCCGGGACGGTCTCGACGGTTGCCGTAAGATCCGAGCGGCCGGCGGCCGGGTAATCGCCCAGGACAAGGCGACATCGGTCGTCTGGGGCATGCCCGGACAAGTCGCCGAAGCGGGGCTGACCGAGGCCGTGCTTCCCATCAATGATATTGGGAGGGAGATCGTCCGCTGCGTTATGGCGAGGCGCACATGAGGGCTTCGGACCTCCCCGCGCCGCAGTCGGCGATCAGCCCCCTCGCCTTCGACTACATCCGCCGGTTGGTCCGCAAGGAGTCGTCCATCGTCCTCGACGATGGGAAAACCTATCTCGTGACCTCTCGTCTCGGTCCGCTCGCGCGAGAATGCCGCTTCGAGTCGGTGGCAGCGTTCATCTCCCACCTCCAGTCCACTTCGACCGGCAAGCTCCACACCCTTGCCGTTGAGGCCATTGCCACGACCGAAACCTCGTTCTTCCGCGATCATCACCCGTTCGCAGCCCTGCGGGATGAGATTCTGCCGGAGATGGTGCGGCGACGAAGCACCTCCCGCACCTTGAGCATTTGGTCTGCGGCGTGCTCCAGCGGTCAGGAACCGCACAGCATCGCCATGATTCTCCGCGATCGGTTCGCGAATCTCGAGGGCTGGAACCTCCAGCTCGCCGCCAGCGACATCTCGCGCCGGATGACCGATCGCGCCCGGGAAGGTCTTTACACGCAGCTCGAGGTCAACCGCGGCCTGCCCGCGCCGTACCTCGTCCGGTTCTTCGAACAGACGGAAGATCGATGGCTCCTCAGGGAGGATGTGCGCAAGCTCTTCCGGTTCTTCCACCAGAACCTCGCCGAGCCGTGGTCCGTGGTCGCGCCGGTGGACATCCTCATTCTCCGCAACGTCCTCATCTACTTCGACGTCGACATGCGGCGCGAGGTTCTGCGCAGGGTTCGCGGCCTCCTCCGCCCGGACGGCTATCTCCTGCTCGGCTCGGCCGAGACCACACTCAATATCGACGATCTCTTCACCCGCGTTCCCGTCGGCCGCGCGGTCTTTTATCAGGTGACGCCAAAGAAGGGTCAGGAACGATGAGTGTTTCATCGGACGGCCTCGGACGCGTGGTGCGGACCATCTGGGCGACCCAGCTCGAACTCGAGCTGGACGATGCAGAACTTCAGCAGGTTGAAGCGCTTCTGGCGGAGCGTGACGAGGTAGCCGTCGCGGTGCAACTCAGCGGTGGTTTCACGGGGGTCCTGGTACAGCGTTGCACCCGCACCGTGTCTCTCCTCGCCGCCGCCGCGGCCTTTGCGGCAGCCGACAACGACCTCGAGGCGAGTGATCTCCAAGACGCGCTGTCCGAGCTCGCGCACATGACTGCCGGCAACTTGAAGGCGCTCCTCCCCGATAAGTGCAAGGTTTCGTTGCCAACAACGATCGATCACGGCCGACAAGCAGGCGAAAGAGTGGCGTCGGCCGGGTTCACACTCGGCGGGGAGCCCCTGCTCGTCACGTTAGAACGAATCTAACCCGGTATCCTCAATTTCCGCCCGCCCTCGGAAAGCCACGTTGGGCTACGCCCACCGCGACTTTCCGAGGGGTAGGAGTGATAAATGGCATCCGAGGCTAATTGTGGTTCGTCGACAGTGCTGGAAGCACTCCGCGTGCCGAGCACCCCCTGAATTTCGGATTTCGGACTTGTCACGGCGAAGCTGAAAGCGAAGCCGGAATTCGGATCTGCCGCCCTCCTCCTTGAATCCTCTGCCGGAAAGCCACAGTCGGCGTGGCGCTGTTGCGGAGGGCCTCGTCGCGAGGGCCGCGAGACGT
>JAOZUP010000179.1 GCA_029938595.1 Thermoanaerobaculales bacterium
CCGGACACCTGGCACTGGCCTTCGGGAATGTTGAAATCGATAGTATCGGGCCCCGCTGTGTTGTTGGCATCTGTGATTGCCTGTCGGAGGCTGCCGGCGCCGTCGTCCGCCGTTGTCGTGACGGTAAAGGTCGCTGACCACGCCCACGCGCAGGAAAACACGATCACAAGGGTTGTCATCAGGACTTTTCGCCGGTGAAGCAGTGATCTCGCGTCAGCCATGTTCAATCCTCTCTATTCTTTCGCCCTGGTAAGTATCATCGTCCGTTCACCGGACGTGTCATCCGAGAAAGCTGAAGGGTGTTTGTCGTCAGGTGAAGTGTAGATCTCCAGTTTTCCATCTGGCAAAACTCTTATGATTGCAAAACGAGTTGTCCATTCAGATCCCGGCTTACCGCACTTTTCCAAACAGAGGTCTATTGTTGCCGGTGTCACAGTGCTGTTCAGAATATATTGGCCCTTTGTGCCCACTCCCGTGCCGTCCTGCAACTGCTCGTGCATTTCATAGGTGCCGTTCTTGTCGAACGTAATAGAGCCTTTCGATGCGCGCTTATTCGGCGCCATCTCCCACGTTCCAACAATGAGTTGGGTGATGTCTTTGGAGATATTGTTTTCCACTGACGTGTTCTGAGAGGCCGGCGTTGCTGACTCGGGGTGCTCGTTTACAGCCTGGACATGAACTGGGCCCGCAAGAAATATGAAGAGAACAAACAAGCAAAAAAACCTGGCCGGATTCATAAGCATTCCTCCTGTTTTCCCAGATACCCTGGAAGTTCATATTCCCAACAGTGATCTCACAACTTTGTTTTTCACAACATCGTCTCCCCCTCAACCGGCGCTCACCGAGCCATGGCTCGATGCGCCTCATGTCAAAGAACTCAACGCCGTCGTCAGCCTCCTCGACGACCATCCTACGCTCGGCGAGAGGGTGGCACAAGACCATCAGCCGCGCCGGCGGACGAACTCGAGGCCCTGCTTGCCACAAAAAAGAAGCAAGACAATTTCCACATCGTCAGGTCGACCGCGGGGGTGAACCGTAACATCAATACCCAGGTGCCTGGCACCTTTATGGGGGAGTGAGGGATTACGAAACCAAGGAGATCTTCAGCGATGGCTTCGAGTCAGGAAACACCAGCGCGTGGAGTGGGGTGGGGGAGTGAGGGAAAGACGATGCGCTCTCTCATTCTGTGTGCTCTCGGCCCCAGAACTTGACGCCCATTCATGCGGCGCTATATTCGAGGGGCTGGATTCGACATAACCCAATGGCAGAGGAGGTCACCGTGCGGAATACCCGTGAGTCCTTGGTGAATGTGGTTTTGGTCGTGGCGTTGCTGCTGCTGCTGCCCGGTGTCGCGGCCAGTCAGGAGACACTTCGGGTTTTCGTTACTTCGGTAACAGGAAACGGCGACCTCAGCACCTGGGACAACGCCAATGCTCTCAGCGGTCTCGCTGCCGCTGACGCGGTATGTCGCGCACGAGCCGACATTGCCTTCCTGGACAATCCGACCCAATTCGTTGCCTGGATGTCGGACTCCTCCAACGACGCGTACTGCAGAATCCACGGCCTGTCCGGTCTGAGATCTGCGAACTGCGGCGAGCCCCACCTACCGATCTATGCCGGAGGATGGGTCCGAATCGACGGGCTCCCGTTCACCGGGAACATCGGAGATCTGGTTGAACCAGCTGAGGCCAGTGCCGTTCTCTATCCGGTCTTGCTGAATGAATTCGGTAACCGCGCCGAGGCTTACTACTTCACCGCAACCGATGCGGATGGCGAGCTTTCCGGCTCGTCCACGGTTACGTGCTCCGAATGGGCTGCGGCAGATTCCCAGATGGTGGCGTGCGGCAGCTCCACGCGCACGACCTGGAGCTGGTCCTTCTCGGGCACCTCTGCGTGCTCGGCCTCACGGGCATTGCTTTGTTTCGAGATGGGTTGGGTGCCTACACTACCCCCGTATAAAAACGGCGGAGCCCTCGCGTTCGTGACCAGCGCCGATTGGACCGGCAACCTGGGTTCGTGGCCGCAGGCCGGTGGAGCAACCGGTCTTGCTGCCGGCGACGCGATCTGCCAATACCTTGCCACGGACGCCGGCCTCGAAGCGCCGGGCTCGTTCTTGGCATGGCTCTCCAACTCGACCACCGACGCCATTGACCGTTTCAGCTACGACGGACCATGGATCCGCGTCGACGGCGTAAAGATCGCGGACAGCCGCGCCGATCTTGTCGATGGAGAGCTGTTCTCCGCATTGAATGTGAAGGAAGACGGAAAGTACCTCGGTAACTACGGAGCCTGGACCGGAACCTCCACGTCGGGACTGGGCACCGGTGACCACTGCGATGGATGGACCAGTGCAGATCCCGCGACGAACGGCACTCGAGCTGTCGTTAACGCAACCGGCGCGAATTGGACCGAAAAGAACGCGATGCAATGCTCGGACGGTGGGATGCGCCTTTACTGCTTCTCTCAGATCGCCACTGTGATCTTCGTCGACGGTTTCGAGTCCGGCAACACCGGCGCCTGGTGATCTGCCACGCCGTGATCGAAAACCGTAAAGAAAAGTTGCTGGGGCGCGGTGGTGAAGCATGGGGGCGTGGGTTCCGTAATGCCCGGGCTGTAGCCGGGGGTGTTACCCGGATCAACCGCCAGGGCAGACACGATTGACACTTTTATGAAACGCGGCGCCCATCATGGGCCCCTGGGACGGGCCATCCCAGTTCGGTAGTTCCGCATGCTGGGATCTGGCCTGAAAGGGCCGTTCCTACCGCGACCACCCCTTCTAGCGGCACCCTTTGAAACCACTATCTATTGGCGTACGTGCTGGATAGGTGAGCTGACGTCGTGGTTCGTGGCACGCCCAGATGATATGCTGTTTATGAACCGCTGAAGCAGACGCAAACGGATCCTTTGAAGGAGTATTGGCGATGACATACCCATTCAACGTTGTGTGTCGTACGTGCATGGCTGTTTTCTTTACCTTTGCCGCAGGAATCGCGGAGCCCAGCTATCTCTACGTACTGAGAGCGGAAGCGACCGGCAATCAGATTCTTGGATTCGAGGTGAATGAGCAGACCGGGGTCTTGACGTCGCTGTCGGGTTTCCCGGTCGCAACCGGCGGTGACCATGACGTGGGCGTTTACCGGGAAATGCTCTTCTACTCCGAGGCGCATGGGCGCCTCTTCGCCCTCAACAGCGCCTCGGACACGGTGAGCGTGTTTGCCGTCGATCCCAACACGGGCGGACTGTCCGCTCTTTCCTATAGCCCGATCTCCGTGGCGGGAGGGGGCTCCTGGCGTTGTCTCGCGGTGCATCCGAGCGGATCGCCGCTGGTGGTCGGCAACGCCGGGTACTCAACCGTGGCCAGCTATGCGCTCACCAACAGCACGGCGACGGCAGCTGCCGGTAGTCCCTATGACAGCGGCACCTACAGCTATTCCATCGTCTTCAGTCACGATGGACAGTACCTTTACGCCGGGTCCGCCCATACCGGCACCCTCGCAGGCTTTCAGGTCAATCCAGCAACCGGTGTTCTCAGTGCCCTCGCCGGCTCACCTTTTGATACCGGATGGGTTGATCCTGGGGGAGGCGACCCAACCAGCCAAGGATTTGCAGTCGATAGCTCCGGGCGCCTGTTCATGATCTTCTTCGACCCCACAGATCTGCGTGCCTTCACCACCTCTTCAGGGATTCCCACCGGCGTCAGCGGTAACCCATTTTCGTCTGGATTGACCGGCGGCAGCGACGGGTTGCTGCACCCTGAGGGGTTCTACATGGTCGCTGACATGTCCGGGGGCCGTGTCGGGGTGTATCGGGTCGGCGGTTCAGGATCCGGCACGACCCTGTCCGCAGTGTCCGGTTCCCCCTTTACGACCGGCGGTTCCTCCCCGAGAATGCTGGCTTTCGACGAGGCAGCCGGGCTGCTCTTCGTTTCCAACGAATCATCACGGAACATCACCACGTTCAGGGTCGATGCGACCACCGGAGGGTTGACGAGCCTCAGTCTCCAGTCGGTCGACAGCCTCGGGACTACGGGCGCGATCTGCGGCCTTGCCCACGTCACGCCGTTGATCTTCGCTGACGGTTTCGAGGCCGGCAACACCGGCGCCTGGTCATCTGCCACGCCGTGATCGGAAGCTGGCCTATCGGTGCCTTAGCGGTGCCAGGTCCGCAGTTCCGCAGTTATTTTCTCGCCAGGCAGGTGGGCTGCTTCCGCTTCAATCGAGGTGTACCCATCATGGTACGGAATCAGACCACCGCAGGACGTTGCCGGTTTCAAAGCAACCAGCTCTGGAGTAGCAGCCACCAAGGCCAGAACCAACCCTATGACAGCAGGTATTCGCGCGACAGACCTATTCATTTCATCGCCCTTTCGTGGCCCTACCAACGGGTTCGTCGGTAGTGATCAGCGTCTCCGCACTGTTTTTCATCCCAAAAAGGAATGTTGTCTTAGCTCATTCTTGCTCGCCATTGTGTAATCTAGGGCTTGGAATATCAAGGGCCAGTGAGATGGATCACACAGTGTCTCATCAAGAAAGGTGGCACCCATGATCATCCCCAACCCATTTGTTGAGAAAATGAACACATCAGAATCTAGTTGTTGTCACCGGTCTGTCTAAGCCTTACCATACTTGGATGGAGGACTCAAAGGACAACGGATGGCAGGGCGATGCCTGCCTGTGAAGTGACTGGTCGGTCGCGATGTTGGTGTGCTCTGCTGCACTTCGGACCTCTGGGGCGTGTCGGTTTTTCTGTGTTATCAGGATATTTTCTGAGGTGTCGAACAGTGATTTGAGCCAAACAAAGCATGTGTGAGATGCGCTTGGGAAGGAGGGCCTGGGCGGGTCGATCCCTGAAAGGAGATGAGAAAATGACACGGCGCCTTCCATTTCTCGCTTGCGGAGTTTTCTTCTTTGTGGTCTTTGGCATTCCGATGGCGAGCGCCCAAAATCTTCTGATGAATCAAGAACTCGACACTGATATCAGCCCTTGGATGGCGGCGCTGGGGACCGCGGACTGGAGCAGCTTTGACTATCTCGGAGCCGGCGACTCCGGTTCGATTCTGGTGATCACCGGATCTGAGGGCGCCTCCATCATCTCCGAGTGTGTCTCAATCCTGCCCGAAGAGAATTATGAGGTCTCGGGTCAATTCTACGTGGCGAGTCCTCAGACAGGTGGGATCTTGCTTCAGGCTATGTGGCACGACGACCAGACGTGCACCAATTTCATTGTGGGCACTGGGTCGACAAACACGATATTTTCGTTCGATGACTGGTTTCATAAATCGGCCCCGGTGATATCTCCCCGCGATGCACTGTCGGTGGAAATCGTCATCAGAGTATTTTCAACAACTGGATCTCCGATCAGCGTCTATGGCGATCATCTTGCGTTAGAGGGCAAGCCGGGAGGGCAAATCTTCGCCGACGATTTTGAATCAGGCAACATGCTGCGATGGTCTTCCGTCGTACCGGCTCGGCATACTGTATTTGTCTCGTCAAGTGTAATTGGGGCCGACTTTGGGGGCCTGGCAGCCGCCGATTCATTTTGCCAGACGCTGGCATCCGCAGCTGGATTCGGAGGGTTATGGAAGGCGCTGATCTCAAACAGCTCTACATCGGTGCAGGACAGGATTGAGATTTCGGGATCTGTCTTCAACATGACCGGCGCACCGATAGCGACAGACGCCGGCAGCTTCTGGGCCGGGACGGCTATCAATACGCCAGATATGAGCGAACTCGGAATTCCACCAGCCGACACCGTGGCTTGGGTAGGGGATGATACGGAACATTGCCAAGATTGGACGACAATAAGTGCGTCCGAATATGGTAGACAAGCGTTAACCACCGATCCCAATTTTTGGCTTTACGGAGGCTCTACCGGACCATGCCACCTCCAGCGCAGTCTATTGTGCATCAGTCAATAGGAGTATCGGCACCGTTGTCATCGGTTATCAGAGCCCGGTCCAGGGGACGTTCTCCGCGGTGAAGTTCAAGAAGAACCACCATCCGGGGTCTTGACCATTCATGTCCTTATCGGTCCAAACAGCGCAATTGCCCGCGCCGCCGGGAAGAAGGACGCTTATGGATTGTCCTCCCACGATGGGGTAACTCGGCGGGAGGAAAATGTTATTGGCGTCTACCTCTCGGAGAAATCCGACAATCAATCCTTTGGTGAGGTCATCCGGGGCCGCGCCCACGATGGTGGCGCTGATCTGGGCGTCCTGAAGGGGCAGCTCCTGGTCTCCGAAAACCGTGAAGTAAAGACTCTGGGGCGCGGTTTTGAAGCATGGGGCCGTGGGTTGGGTAATGGGTGGGCTGTAGCTGGAGGTGTCGCCAGGATTAACCTCCAGGCAGGGGCCGTTCGGGAGGCCGTCGTAGTAGCCCCGCACCTCGGTTCCGGAGGTACTCACGTGGCAGGAGGTGCCGCTGTCGGGATAGGTGCAGGCTCCGTTTCGGGCGTCTACGATTTCCCCCACCGCGTTCGGATCGAAGGGTCGGAAGAGGAGCATCACGCTCAGATCCAAATAGCCATCGCTGTCGTCGTCGGAGACGATGGAGTCGGCCAAAGCGCTATTCACCGATATTCCGACCGGGGAGGTGTCCGTGAAGTCTTGGCATCCAAAAATGGAGAGAATGGCGACGAAGTGAGGATCGCGGACCGCGAGGCTGGTGAAGCGCAGGGGGGCCGGTGGGGTGATGGGAGGCCCTCCCACAAAAGAAGACCAGGAGCTCACATCGCCAATGCTGAAGCCGTCTTGGAAGATCGTCGATTCAGCGCTGATCCCCGGTGCCGGTGTTGCCAACGCTGCACATACGACTGCTGCCACAAGCACCTCACTCATTCGATTTGCAATTGCCACGATATTCCCCCTTCTTCAAGGCTCAGTATTCGCAATGAAAGTGACCTCTGCCAATGTGGGTCCTATTTTGAGATATGTCAAACAAACGAAGAGAAATATGGTTGTGAGTGGTATATAATTCCCGAAAACGAGAATGCGTTGGTTGTTTCCATGTGACCCGCAACACAGGAGGTACTCAATGTCTCTATTGAAGCGAATTGGCCGCAACCGGGCGATCTGTCAGACGTGTCTCTTGCTGTTGCTTGTGGGCGCCTTCGGCCTCGAAGCCCAGTCACCTCGGGTGGCGTTTGTCACGTCGGTCAACGGCACGGGAAATCTCGGAAGCTGGGCCGACGCCGGAGGCGAGACCGGTGTCGACGCCGGCGATGCCATCTGTCGCGCGCGCGCTGCCGCGGGCGGTCTCGCGAACGCCAGCTCCTTCGTGGCCTGGCTCTCGACCAGCACGGACGATGCCTATTGTCGGCTGCACGGTTTCAGCGGCACCAAAGCGACCGACTGCGGGCAGGTCCAACTGCCTGTTGATGCCGGACCCTGGAACCGTGCGGATGGCGCACCGTTCAGCGAGAGCATCGATCGACTCCTGAATCCAGAGAGGCTCGTCTACTATCCTCTTGCGGCCGACGAGTTTGGCAATCTCGTCACTGGGCAGACCTTTACCAGCACCTTTCTCGACGGCACCTGGCTCCCGCAATTCGGGACCTGCAGCGAGTGGACCGTGAGCTCTCCAGCATCTGCATGGAAAGGAGACAGTACACGGGGCTCGGGAGGGTGGACCTCGGCTGGTGGAATCGTTTGTGATGACACCGCGCATCTCTTCTGCTTCGAGCCCGGCTCCGGGCCTGCGTTGTCTCTTCCGAACGAGACGGGGAACCCCGTCTTCGTGACATCGGTCAACGGCTCGGGCGACCTCGGTGGGTGGGCCGACGCCGGAGGCGAGACCGGGCTGGACGCCGCCGATGCCATTTGCCAGGCTCGCGCGACGGCGGCTGCCCTGCCCGATGCTTCGACCTATAAGGCATGGATCTCCGATACGGCCACCGACGCCATAGACCGCTTCCAGCATCTTGGCCCGGTCGCGCGACTCGATGGCGTCAGGGTCGCTCATTCGCTCGACGACCTGGTGGATGGGCAGATCCTGGCCTCAATCAATTTCACTGACACGGACCTCTATCTGGGCAACCGCGCCGCCTGGACCGACACGGGCACCAACGGTCAACTCAATGGGTC
>JAOZUP010000180.1 GCA_029938595.1 Thermoanaerobaculales bacterium
GTGATCTTCAGGTGGACTGATTCGGGTCCAACCGATGTGGACATTCGTGATTATAATTGAGGGCAATATGAAGAGACAACGAGAGCCGACGACACCGGGCGAAATCCTCCGCGAAGAGTTCCTCGTGCCCCTGGGCATGACTCAGAAAGAGCTCGCGGGTCATATCGGATGCGATGTGAAGGTCATTAATCGGATCGTCAACGGCCGCACCTCAGTGTCGGCAGAAATGGCCCTGAGGCTCGGCGCCACCTTCAGGATGTCGCCCGAGTTCTGGCTGAACGCTCAGAAGGCTGTAGATCTGTTCCGCGCGGGAACCCGAGTTTCCGACCTCCCGTCGCCCGTGCTCAAAGCGAGCTGAATGAGGAGCCGAGTTCCGCCGTCTTGTGACGGCGTAGCCGAAGGCGAAGCCGGACCTTTTCTCCGACTTTAGAATCTGGTCGAGACCTACGCTCGGGCAAGCCAGACTTCCGCCAGCTCAACCTCAACGAAAATCACAGGGTTTTTCGTGACACTGATTTCGTTCAATGCATCAATGCGAAACCTGGCACCTTCACGATTCGCCCAATTCTCTAGCCACTGCCAACCTGCTAGGATATGACGACACATTCCACAGAGATGCTGATGGTCGGGAGGGTCCAATGAAAAGAAAATCGCTCGTCTCATTCACCGTCGCTGGTCTTGTTCTGGCGGCTCTTACCATCGCTGTACCCACCGCATCCGCCCAGGCTCAACCCAGCAAGGACGCGGTCGTCGAGATGATGGCCAAGGACGATTTCTCCCCCTACGTCGGACGCGAGTATCCTACTCAGGTCTACTGGGGCGACACGCATCTGCATACCGCTGTCTCGGTGGACGCCGGGACGATGTGCCGGCTTGATCAGGAAACCGCCTTCCGCTTTGCACGCGGTGAGGAGGTCACGACGACCCACGGCCTGCGCGCCAAGCTGTCACGGCCTCTCGACTGGATCGTGATCTCGGACCACGCCGAGATGTACGGTCTGATGCCGCAGCTCCTCAAGGGCGATCCAGAGATCCTCGCGTCCGAAAAAGGGCGCCGCTGGTACGACATGCTGAGCACAGGCGATCACGACACCATCTTCAAGGCCGCGATGGAGATCGTGGCATCTCTGCAACAGCCAGATCCTCCGATCGAGAGCGACAAAACGGTGCGCGCCGCCTGGCGCAACTACACTGCCCTCGCCGACCGGTACAACGAGCCGGGGCAATTCACTGCTCTGATTGGCTATGAGTGGACGGCGATTGGCGGCTTTAACCTGCATCGAAACGTGATTTTCCGTGGGGACGCGAGCGTCGCGAATCGCACCGTGCCGTTCTCCCAGTTTGACAGTCAAAACCCCGAGGACCTCTGGCGAGAGCTCGAGAGATTTCAGAATGAAACAGGGGCCGAGCTTCTCGCCATCCCGCACAACGGCAACTTGAGCAACGGTCGTATGTTTTCGGTGGAGGCATTCGACGGCCAACCGCTCACCAAGGAGATCGCTGAGCTTCGCGCGAGACTGGAACCGTTGGTCGAGGTCACGCAGATCAAGGGCGACAGCGAGGCCCATCCTTTCCTATCGCCAAACGACGAGTTCGCGGATTACGAATCCTGGGATCGAGCCAATCTGGACGGCACCGAGGTCAAGACGAACGACATGTTCCAGTACGAATACGCTCGAGAGGCGCTCAAAACAGGCCTCATGCTTGAGGACAGCCTCGGCACCAACCCATTCAAGTTCGGCATGATTGGTTCGACCGACTCGCACACGGGCCTCGCTGCAGTCGAGGAGGACAACTTTTTCGGCAAACACTCGGGCGTCGAGCCGGAGCCCCACAGGTGGGAGCACATCGTCATCGAGTCGCCAAAAGACCCGGATCTGACTGTCCTGGGCTGGCAGCAGGCGGCGTCCGGCTATGCGGCTGTCTGGGCGAAGGAGAACACCCGCGAGGCGATCTTCGACGCCATGAAGCGCAAAGAGGTCTACGCGACCACCGGGTCACGCATCCTGGTTCGCTTCTTCGGTGGCTGGGATTTCAGGTCCGGCGACGCCGAGTCGCGCATGCCGGCCTCGATCGGTTACGAGAAGGGTGTACCCATGGGAGGAGATCTGCCCCGTACTTCAGAAGGCAAGGCGCCGAACTTCCTGGTCGCCGCTATGAAGGACCCCTACAGCGGCAATCTGGACCGCATCCAGATCATCAAGGGCTGGATGGACCCAAAAGGTGAGCTGCACGAGAAGGTCTACGATGTCGTCTGGTCCGGCGACCGCGAGCGCGGGCGGGACGGCAAGGTTCCGGTGGTCGGCAGTACGGTGGACGTTGCGAACGCCACCTGGACCAACTCCATCGGTTCGCCGGAGCTCATCGGCTATTGGGGCGATCCGGACTTTGATCCCAAGGAGAAGGCCTTCTACTACGCTCGAGTTATCGAGATCCCGACTCCGCGCTGGACGGCCTACGAAGCGAAGCGATTCGGCGTCCAGATGGACGATGAGGTCCCGATGACCACCCAGGAGCGCGCCTACACGTCGCCGATCTGGTACACGCCCTCCAACTGAAGGAGGACTACGCGTTCTTCGGAATCTGGGGATTAATCCGCGGAGAAGATTGGCCCTTCTCAGGTTCATTTCCGCATGACAAAAAACTCATAACTGAAATAATCCGAATATTTCTTATAGATCTCGATCTCGTTCTGGAAATACGGCATCATCTCCATAACTTCCTGGTCATGCTGATAACGTTTTTTTACCTCTGCGATGCGCGCCGCCATGGGGGTATAGAAATCATCCCTCCAGGAAGACTTCGGCAGGGTAAAATTACCCATCAGTACATAACCGCATTTATCAATCATGGCCAGATTTTCCGGAATATCCGTGATGGCAGGGTATTCGGCCTCCCAATGGGCTTTCAGTTCTTCCGGCGGATCCTTTTTCAGCCAGACTGCTTCCGATACTGCCAGATATCCGCCCGGTTTTAAAAATGTTCCAAGCACGCGCAAACCATTCTCAAAACCCAGGTTGTAAACAGCGCCCTCGGACCAGATCAAATCAAAGGCTTCCTGCTCAAAAGGCAGATGAAACATATCCGCTTCCTCCGCCCGGATACGCTCATGTAATCCGGCGCGGCGCGCCGCGGCCTTGAGCCGCTCTAAAAACGGCGGATGATTGTCCACCGCTACAATTTCACCAGGAGAAATCCGGGCCAGATCCATCGTCTGCCGTCCCGGACCGCACCCTACATCGAGAATTTTGGGATGGCCGGGCAGGCCCTTGGTCAAGGCATAGGCTTTCCTGGTTGATGCGGCATCGCCCGGACCGCCCCGGGGCAGATGTTCATATATTTCAAAAAATATTTTTCTGAATTTTTTATTCTCAAAATCCATCATGAAATTCCTTATCCGCCCCAGACCGGAAACGGTTTCCGAAAAGTCGAAAACATCTTATGTGAGTGCCTGGTACGTTTTCAGCTCGATCACAACGCAACATTCTGAACGTGGCACACATTCGGAGCTCAGCTTTAACTCGTGGTGGCCTCGTTGGTGGCCCGCGCGCGCTTCCGCTTGGCGAGACCGAGGATCCGCTGGATGGTCTTGACCACGTGGTCGGGATCGCACGGCTTTTCGATGAAGCCCTCGGGCGGGGTGACCGGGCGGTCGTAAATGACTTTGCGGAACTCCGGGTGGCCGGTGATGATGCACACTGGGACCTCTTCGGTGGCGGGGTTCTGGCGCAGGTCGCAGAAGGTTTCGATACCGTCTCTGCCCGGCATCGAGAGGTCGAGAGTGATGAGGTCGGGCTTGGCGCGAACGGCCGTCGCGAGGGCTTCGTCACCGTCGGCGGCCTGAAGGGCGGCCGCTCCCTCGTCGGTCATCAGGGTGGTGAGGAAAGTGCGGATCTCCTCGTCATCGTCGACCACGAGTACGCAGTAACCGTTGAGCCTGCCGAGCGGCACGTCGCCGAGGATTTCTCGATCATCCATGATGATTGCTCCCTTATATTGAAGCCTACCTCCAAGGTGGGCTAGGACTGTGTCGCGGCGTCAGAGCGCATCGCCAAGATCGAAAAGACGAAAACGCTTATCGCGCTCCTGCTCATGAGTGCCTCCCTGTTTCTGCGCCGGGTGCCGTTACTCGACAACCTCGACCGGCTCAGGTGGGTAGAACCCGAGCTGCATGAGCCCGGTGAGATTGTCCCAGATCACCCAGGTCTCGACGATCTTGCCGTCATCTATGCGGTGCATCCCGGCCATGTCGAGCTCGAGGAGTTTGCCGGTTGCCGGGAAGGGGCCCATGGGGCCTTCCTGGATTCCACTGTAGGTAGCCCAGAAAGCGACGAGATCGTCTTCCGCGATCAGACGGGTGATGGTGAGCTTAGGATTGGGCACGGTCTCGCGATCTCGGACCAGGAACTCCTTCAACCCCTCGATGCTGGTGACCTCGACATCGGGAGTCGCCTGACAGTGGCGAACGTAGTCATTTGCGATGTACTCGTCGAGACGATCCAGGTCACCGGACTCGACAACCTCGAAGACCGTGGCAACCAGCTCCTTATTCGCTATGGCCTCGTTGCACTCTCCGCAGAGGCACCCGATCATCAGAATCGAACCAACGACCGTGACCAGACAACGTAGACAGAATCTTGCGACCATAACCCCTCTCCCTCCGTTTGGATCGTCCGATGTGGTTCCCATCGGAGCCCAATGTTCTCTCATTGAGAAAACTAATATTGGCGGACTTCTCGGTGCACATTAAATGACACCCCGAATGTGATCCTCGAAGAGGAGGATGTCAAGCTTCCCCGTCGCGTCGATTTGCTGTAGGATACGCCCCTCGCGGCTGGAACGGCCGTCGGGGCACGTGACCCCATCGTCTAGCTAGGTCTAGGACACCGGCCTTTCACGCCGGCAACACGGGTTCAAATCCCGTTGGGGTCACCACTTTCCCACCCACCCACTCAACGTTGAAACGTTGAACGTTCAAACGTTAGAACGTTAATCTATCCGACAAACTTATATCCCAACCGGTGGACAGTGATCAGATGCTGCGGATCCGAGGGGTCGTCCTCGATCTTCTTCCGCAGCTTGGCGATGTGGGTGTCGACGGTGCGGGTGAAGGGGATGGTGTCGTAGCCCCATACCGCGTCGAGAAGCTGTTCGCGGGACACGACCTCGCCGGGGTGCTCGAGGAAGTAGCCGAGGAGCCGGAACTCGCGCGGGGTGAGCTCGATGGACTCACCGTCCTTGGTGGACTCGTGCCTGTCCAGATCGATGGTGATGTCACCGAACTGGTGAGCCGCCCGGGAACCGCGGCCCGGCTGGGTTCGGCGCAGCACCGCCTCGACGCGGGCCATCAACTCCATAAAGCTGAAGGGCTTGGTGACGTAGTCGTCGGCGCCTAGCTTGAGACCGAGCACCTTGTCGATCTCCTGGCCGCGAGCGGTGAGCATGATGATGGGCAGGTCGGAACCCTCGCCGCGCAGCAGCTTGCACACCTCGAGGCCGGTCATCTTCGGCAGCATGACGTCGAGGATCATGATGTCGGGCTTCTCCTCGCGGGCGAGATGCAGACCCTCCTCGCCGTCACGGGCGACGGCGACCTCGTGACCTTCGTAGGTAAAGCCGTCCTTGAGCGCGACCGCCATCGCTTCGTCGTCCTCGACCACAAGCACCCTGCTCATTGCTTCTCTCCTGTGTCGCGCTCGATCGGAAGCCGGATGGTGAAGGTACTCCCTTTGCCGACCTCGCTTGAAACCCTCACCCTGCCGCCGTGGGCCTCGGCAATGTGCCTCACGAGCGACAGACCGAGCCCCGAGCCCTTGACGTCATGTACGAGGCCGGTGCTGACGCGGTGGAAGCGCTCGAAGATCCGCTCTTGCTGGTCGCGTGGGATGCCGATGCCGTGGTCGGAGACCGAAATCACAGCCTCGTTGCCGTCCTGCGCGAGGTCGACGACGATCCGGCGATCGCCGTCCGAGTACTTGACCGCGTTGTCGAGGAGGTTGGCCACCGCGCGATCGATGGCATTGGCGTCCACCTCGATCTCGGGCAGTGGCTCGTCTGGACCGTGGTAGGAGAGGTCGAATCCCTTGTCGCGGAGACGATAGCTGAAAGTGGAAAGCGTGCCGGCGAGGATCTCCTCGATGTCCGCCGCCTCGAAGGTGTAGACCTTGCGGCCGGACTCGATGCGCGAGAAGTCGAGGATGTTATTGATGAGCTGGGTCAGACGGCGGCTCTCGGTCTCGATGTAGGAGCCGTATTCCCGCACCTTCTCAGGCTCGGTGACCCGACCCCGACGCATGAACTCGCCGAAGACCCGGATCGACGACAGCGGCGTGCGCAGCTCGTGCGAGACGTTGGAAACAAACTCGTTCTTCATCGCTGACAGATTCATCTCGCGCAGCGCGGTGCGAACGGTGAGCGCGATGCCCCCGAGGAGCACCGCCGCCAGCACCGCCGACAGGGTCATGTTGAGGGCAAAGTTTGCGCGCGCCCACTTCTCAGGCGTCGCGAAGTCACCCTGAAGGCTGATAGACCAGTCGGTGAAGACGAAGTTGAAGGTACGTCTGACACGATCATTTTTCGGGTTCGCCGCTTCCCCGTGGGGCAAGATCTGCCGCTTTTGGCCGTCGCGCACTACGACCAGCAGCTCGTCCTTCTCCTCGCCTTCAAATTTCGGAAGAGAGGCGGTGATGGCCTTCGGCAAGACCTTTTTTTCGAAGATCTCCTGATCGATGATGATCCCGGCGAGCCCAACGAGCTTCCAGTTCTCGTCCGTAATGGGGTTGAGGATGATGCGGTTGGAGGGATCGTGCTGATCAACCGAGAGGGTGGTCGTTTCGATCTTGGCGCCCTTCTTCCGAAGATAGGCCCATGGTGAGGCGGCGGCCCACACCGCGACCGTCTCCTCCGAGAAATCCGGTGCGACCATCTTCTGGGTTTCCGGGTCGAAGAAGTAGATGGAGTGTTTTGTCTTGTAGCTCACCACGAACAGCCGCTTGGCCCCCACGATTTCCTTTTTCTTGAAGTAGTAGCCGGCCTTTTTGATCCCCTCGTCGGTGAAGATTTCCGGTGGCAGGTTGAGCGCGCGCTCCGAAATCTTCCAGTAGAAGTAGTGGACCTCCTTGGTGATGGTCTCGAGGTAGTTGTCGAGGGTCGCCTTGCGGGCGATGGCTGAGTTGCGTTCGAGATCGGCCAACCACCAGTACTGCAGCCCCAGCAGTATCGCCAAGGGCAACAACACGGCCAGCACGCCGGCCCAGAGGATGCGCCGGCCGCCGAGCACGCTGTGCTCCACGGCCCGCAGCTCCCCGTCGGAGTAGGCGCCGTCGCGGTTGTTGTTGAAGAGACTCACCCGATGCCTCCCGGGGACGGGGAACGACCCCGCCGATAAGCAATATAACGCACGGCCGGCGCCGCGCCTCGGTGTTTTGCATCTCGGTCACATCTTTCACAGCTTCTTACCTCGCGGTGAGGACATTCACATGTCTCAGGCGCAGATTGGTAGGCATGCGCAGAACCCGCCTACCCCGCACGACGAGTCGTTGGTTGGGGTTTCGTCAACCCGAATCGGATGCATCGAGGCCCGGTGGCCGGTGGCTTTCGATTCGAAACACTCGGGAGGTCAACCCATGAAGAAGCTTGTTGCGGTGTTGGTGTTGGTGCTGTTCGTTGCTATGCCGGCGGTGGCCGGTGACAAGGGCAAGTGTGCCGGCAACGGCGAGGATTGCCTGGCGAAGATGAAAACCAAGATCGCGCACAAGGCCTGGCTCGGCATCGAGTACGAGACCAACGACAAGGGCCGCTGGGTGGTCGAGGACGTCTACAAGGGAAGTCCTGCGCAGAAGGCGGGCTTCGAGCAGGGTGACGTGCTCCTTGCCATCAACGGTGTGGAGTACTCGAAGGCGAACAAGCCGGCCCTCAAGGAGGTCTACTCGAAGCTCGAGCCGGGCTCCCAGGCGAAGTACGTGGTCGAGCGCCAGGGTGGCAAGGTGAAGCTCGGCGTCACCCTCAGGTCGGTGCCCAAAGATGTCCAGGCCAAGTGGATCAACGAGCACATGAAGAACCACCACCCCGATTACC